>DAIRVB010000240.1:0-6784 GCA_036803065.1 Streptosporangiaceae bacterium | reverse complement strand
GCACGGGCAGAAGCGTAGTCCGGTCTCCCAGGCTGATGATCCCGGATCCGGTCCCGTTCCTCTCGCGAGCGGAATAGGCGCGATGGGCGGAATGGGAGTTAGTGGAGCAGAGCACCGCCCCAGCCAAGCAGCAGTAGAACATTTCGGAAGGGGAGTGTAAAGAACAAATCATAAGATGCAAAAAACGTGAATATCAGGAGAACGCTAGTAGCACTTCATACGTCCATGAGACGTAACACCTACTATGTCCCTTGTCGCCGGTGGTTTCATCTCCTGTGCGACTTCATCGACAGCTGACCCCGGGTCCGGGGCAAACGTTAGGGAGCGAATGTGGCGCCAGTGGTGCCTGCAGGGGACCAGACACGCTGCGTAGTCGTGGGCGCCGGGCCGGCTGGCTTGACCGCGGCATACGAGCTCACTCGGCGCGGTCTCAGTTGCGTCGTGCTTGAGGCAGATGACGTGGTAGGAGGCATAAGCCGGACCGTAGAACGCGACGGATGGCGGTTCGATATCGGCGGGCACCGCTTCTTCACGAAGGTGTCGCGGGTCGAGCGTTTCTGGTGGGAGATCCTCGGCCAGGAGGACTTTCTGCTGCGGCCGCGGATGTCGCGGATCTTCTATGACGGCAAATTCTTCGACTACCCGCTACGAGCTGTCAACGCGCTCCGTAACCTGGGCATCTTCGAATCTATCCTCTGCGTTCTTTCTTATCTGCGGGCACGCTTGCGGCCTCCCGCGGACCAGTCGACATTCGAAGGATGGGTATCGGCCCGCTTCGGGTGGCGCCTTTACCGAATCTTCTTCAAAAGTTATACCGAGAAGCTGTGGGGCATCCCGGCCGACCAGATCCAGGCGGACTGGGCGGCACAGCGGATCAAGAATCTGTCGCTCGGAGCGGCGATCGTCAATGCCCTCAGCCCTAAGCGCGGGCAGACCGACGTCACCAGCCTGATTGAGGAGTTCCGCTACCCCAAGTACGGGCCGGGCATGATGTGGGAGGCCGCCACCACAAAGGTGATCAAGGCCGGTGCGGAGGTCCGCATGTCCACCTCGGTCGAGCAGATCCGGGTGGCCGGGAATGGCGGCCTGGCGGTCACGGCAGCCGGCCCTGACGGCCTGCGCCGCGAGATCAAGTGCACCGACCTGATCTCATCGATGCCCCTGGCCCACCTCGTCGCCGCGCTCGGTTCTGGCGTGCCCGGCGAGGTGAAAGCGGCGGCAGCCGGGTTGCGGTACCGGGACTTCCTTACCGTCGCCCTCGTGGTGGACCAGAAGTTCTCCTTCCCCGACAACTGGATCTACATCCATGCCCCGCAGGTGAAGGTGGGCCGGGTACAGAACTTCGGGTCCTGGTCGCCCTACCTGGTCAAGGACGGCCGGACCTGCCTGGGGCTGGAGTTCTTCGTGCATGAGGGTGACGAGATGTGGAACTCCTCCGACGAGGACCTGATCGCGCTGGGAACTTCCGAAATCGAGTGGCTGGGACTGGTCGCCCGGGGTGCGGTGCAGAACGGGTATGTGGTCCGGATGCCCAAGGCCTATCCGGTCTACGACACCGAGTACGCGGCCAATGTCGAGGTCATCCGCAAGTACCTCGAGGCCGACTGGCCGAGCATCTATCCGGTTGGCCGCAATGGGATGCATCGCTACAACAACCAGGATCACTCCATGCTCACCGCGATGCTGACCGTCGAGAACATCACCGAAGGCACCACGCACGACATCTGGGCCGTGAACGTGGACGCCGAGTACCACGAACAGAAGACAGGAGGGCCGTCGGCCGGGTCGGGCACGGGCCGGGACGCCCCGGTCCTGCCCGTGGCGGCCGGGGGAGTACCTGGGGGATCGCGGACGGCTAGCGCGGGAAGGTTAGGCTGACCGTGGCAGAGAATAATGCGGCCCCATCGCCGGCCGTCGCCGCGTTGGCTGCGTGGCGCGTGCGTCTGGGGGCACGGGCGCGAGTGGCAGCGATCCGCTGCCGGGTGTGGCTGACCGCGCTGCCTGGTGTGGCCAGCCGTCACCGGCTCTTCTGCGCCACCCTCGGGGCAGGCCTGGTGCTCCGGCTGATCGTCATGGCCGCCTTCCGGCCGGCCATCCTGGTCAGGCAGGACAGCTTCGACTACATGTGGGACGCCGTCCATCTCACGCCGGATCCGGTGCGCCCGGACGGGTACGCCTTCTTCCTCGCGGCGGCGCGGCCGCTTCACTCGCTCGCCCTCATCGCCGGCCTGCAGCACCTGATGGGCCTGGCCATCGCGGTGATGGTGTACGCGTTGCTGGCCAACCGCGGCGTCCCGGGCTGGGGAGCGACGCTCGCGGCCGCGCCGGTGCTGTTCGATCCGCGCGAACTCGATCTCGAGCACTCCATCATGTCGGACACGCTGGCCACGCTGCTCATGCTGGCCGCCCTCGTGGTGCTGCTCATCCGGCAGCCGCCGTCGGTCTGGCGGCCGCCGTCGGTAACCCGCGCGGCGGTAGCCGGGCTGCTCATGGGCGTCGCCGGTTTGGTGCGCCCGATCACGCTGCCGCTATTCGTCCTGGTGGCCGGGTACCTGCTGATCCAGCGGGCCGGCTGGCGCCGGGCGGGTGCCGCGCTGGCCGCCGGTGCGCTACCGCTGGCCGGGTATGCGATGTGGTTCTCCACGTTCTACGGCACGGTCAACCTGACCACCAGCGACGGGATATTCCTGTGGTCGCGGACGATGACGTTCGCGAACTGCGCTGTCATCAAGCCCCCGGGCGGCCTGCGGGCGCTGTGCCCGGATCGGCAGCCGGCCAGCAGGAAGATCGCGCCGCACAAGCCCAATGCCTATTCCACGCTGCTCGCCCGGCCAACGCCGGAGATCTTCCTGTGGAGCCGCAAGTCGTGGCTGTGGAAGCCGCCTTCCAAGGAACTGGTACCTGACCAGTACGCGTTCACCCCGGCCAAGAACGCGCGAGCGATGAGCTTCGCGATCCGGGCGATCGCCGCCCAGCCACTGGGCTACGCGCGGGCAGTGACCGAAGGCGTCGCCCTCACATTCCTCGATACCGACCGTTCACTGGCGTTCCCCAGCGTGCTGGGCGGTCCGGCCACCTTGAACTACGCCTACCAGGTCGCCGCGGTGCGCGGATACGTGGGGCCCACCACGCCACTCGCGTCCAAGCAGGGAACACGGGTCAATGAACCGTACGGGTACGCCATCCACGGCTACCAGAGCAGGCTCTACTTCCCTGGCGTAGGTTTCGCGCTGGTGCTCGCGGCCGGGTTCGTCGGCGTCGTCATGCCGAGACGGCGCTCTGGCGCGGCCATGCTGCTGTGGGCTTCGGCCGCCGTGATGATCATCCTGCCGAGCGCCGAGCACACCTTCAACTACCGGTACGCCCTGCCGGCCGTCCCGCTGGCCTGCATGGCGTTCGCGCTCGTCCGCAGCACCCGTCATGACGAGCACGGCGGTCCGCGCTTGCGAGCGCCGAACTCGCGTCGCAGCGAGCCCGCGCCCGTGTAATCCCCGGGTAACCCCGCAGCAGCGCCCGCAATGCACCCCGCAGCGGCGCCCGCAGCGCAACCCAGCAGCCACGGCGGGCTGGATCAGAGGCCGACCCACAGGGTGATGGTGGTGCCCTGCGGTGCCTGGCCGCTCGGGCTGTAGTTGAAGACCTTCTGGATCGGCCCGACCTGGTTGACGCTGACCTGGAAGCCAAGCTGCTGCAGGGTCTGGGTGGCCTTATCCACGTTCATCTGGTCCACATTGGGTATGGCGATCATCTGCGGGCCGGACGAGATGCTGATGGTTATTACTTGGCCGTGGGTAAAGGCCCCGCCAGGTGCCGGGGACTGCTTGGTGACAATCCCCTGGGGCTGGTTGCTGTTGGCGTCAGGTACCTCGTTCAGCGAGACGCCGTTCTGCTGTGCCCACTGCTCGGCGACCTGCTTCTGCTGGCCGACGAAGTTGGGCACCGGGGGACCCGCGCTGACGACGAGCGCGACCGGATTGGGCTGCGGCCAGGAGGCGCCGGAGGCCGGATTCGTGCTGATCACGATGCCAGCTGGGATCGTGGCGGACGGCTCGTTGCTGACCGTCCCCGGCACCAGGCCAGCCTGCCTGAGCGCGGTCCGGGCATCGCCCAGCATGTCTCCGGTCACTTGCGGGACCGTGATCAGGTGGGCGCCCTTGGACACGGTGACCGTCACCACGGAGCCCTTGGCCACCCGCGATCCCATCGCCGGGACGGTGCTGATCACGTCGCCCTTGGCCACCCGGTTGTCGAACGCCTCCGCGCCGTTCTTGACCTGGAGGCCTACGTTGCGCAATTCGGTGCTCGCGGTGGCTGCTACCAGCCCGCCGATCTGCGGCACCCTGGTGTACTTGCCCACGGACTGCCACCAGATCACCGCGCCGATGAGAATGATGGCCAGCAGTCCCGCGGCCAGGTAGCCGAGCTTGCGGCTGAACAGCCAGCGCTGCAGCCCGGGCTCCCGCGGACCTGCGTAACCAGTCTGCCTCGTGCCGTAGGCCGTCGCCGGGCCCCCGTGCGACACGACCAGCGTATGGTTGCTCGGCCCGGGCGAGTCCGCTATCTGCCCGGTCATCGCGCTGGCCGCGAAGCGGTCGCCAGGCGCTCCGTACGACTGCCCGGACGGGCGAGGAAGCACGTCAATGCCCCGGCGGTCGGGCGGCGTGACCTCGGTGGGCCAGGACGGCGGAGGCACGGCCGCGCCCGCCGGAGGCACGGCGGCAGCGGGCAGCCGGGCCGTCTGGCCGCCCTGCGGCGGGCCAGGAAGATCGGCGATGGGCAGGCCCTGCCGGACCTCGGTGACGGCCCGCAGGAACTGCCCTGCATCGGCGGGCCGCAGGTCGGGATTCCTGCTTGTGGCCAGGGCCACCAGTGTGTTCAGCGCGGCTGGCAGCCCGGGGACCACGCTGGATGGCGCTGGCACTACCGCGTTGACATGCTTGTACGCGACCGCTAGCGGGGTTTCACCGGTGTGCGGCTGCACCCCGGTGAGCATTTCGAACAGCATGATCCCGGCTGCGTAGACATCTGTGCGCGCGTCCGCCGTGCCGCCGGAGACCTGCTCTGGGGCCAGGTAGGCGGCCGTCCCGATGAGCATTCCGGTCTTCGTGTGGCTGGCCCCGGAGAGCAGCCTGGCCAGGCCAAAATCCGCGACCTTGACCGCATGTGCTTCGGTGAGCAGCACGTTCTCAGGCTTGACGTCGCGGTGGGCGAGCCCGGCCGCGTGCGCGGCGCCGAGCCCGGCGAGGACGCCGTCCATGATGTCGAGTGCCTCGCGGGGGCTGAGGCGGCGGCGCACGTTCAGCAGGGCGCGCAGCGTCTGGCCGGGCACGTACTCCATGGCGAGGTAGAGGGTGCGGCCGTCGGCGCCCTGGTCGTAGACGGCGACGACGTTCGGGTGGGACAGCCGCGCGACCGACCTGGCCTCGCCAACGAACCTGCGGACGAAGTCCTCATCATTGGCCAGCTCGGCATGCATGATCTTGAGCGCGACGGTGCGATCCAGCCTGGTGTCGGTGCCGAGGTAGACCGTCGCCATCCCGCCCCGGGCAACGTGGGACTCGACCCGGTAGCGGCCATCGAGCAATTGGCCGACGGGAGGGCGGGCAAGGGTCGTGTCCATCGGAAATGATTCTATGGGCGAAGGGCACTTCTCAACCTCGGAACACGTTTACGTCGTCATTCGGCCACTAGCGGTGACCGGATTCAGGAGGAATTGCCATTGCATTAGTAAGGCGCCCGCTACGCCACGGCAAAACCGGACTGCGGATGCTACCTGTGCCTGTGCCTGTGCCTGTGCCTACCTCTAGCCTGTGTCCTCGTGCGTATCGAGCGGATAGTGATCGCGGGGGGCGGGCTGGCCGGGCTCCGCAGCGTGCAGGAACTCCGTGGCCGCGGGTACCAGGGTGAGGTCATCGTGATCGGCGCCGAGCCCCGGCCCCCCTACGACCGGCCTCCGCTGTCCAAGAAGCTCATGACGGGAGCGCTCGATGACACGTCGCTCGACGCGGACGCGGCGGCGCTCGGCGTGGAATTCCGGCTGGCTGAGTCTGCGGTCGGGCTGGCTGGCCTGGGGGAGTCCGCGGCGGGCGGCGGCGTGCTCCGCACCGACCGGGGCGAGTACCGCTTCGACCGCCTGGCCGTGGCGACCGGGGCCGCGCCGGTCCGGCTGCCGGGTACCGGTCCGCAGCGCGTACTGCGCAGCCTCGATGACGCCTTGGAACTGCGTTCGGTGCTTCGCCCTGGATTGCGGCTCGCTGTCGTGGGTGCGGGCTGGATCGGTGCGGAACTGGCCACGGCCGCGGCGGCGCAGGGCTGTCAGGTCACTGTGCTGGAGGCCGGACCGGCGCCGGCGGCCGGGGCGCTAGGCGCCGAGGCGGGCGCCACGACGGTCCCGTGGTATGCGGAGGCGGGCGTGGACCTGCGGCTCGGCCAGGCGGTCGAGTCCGTCGAACCTGGCGGCCTGGCCTTGCCCGGCGGCGGCTGGCTCGCCGCGGACGAGGTGGTCACCGCGGTGGGCGTGCGGCCAGCAACCGGCTGGCTGGATGGCTCCGGGGTAAGGCTGGATAACGGCGTCGCGGTGGATGACCGGCTGCGCGCCTCCGCCGCGGGGGTCTTCGCGGCCGGGGACTGCGCATCGTTCTGGTCGGGGCGGTATGGCCGGCGGCTGCGGGTCGAGCACTGGGATACCGCGCTGCACGCACCCGAGGTCGTGGCGGCGAACATGCTCGGCGGCGACGAGATCTACGACCCGGTGCCCTACTTCTGGTCGGAGCAGTTCGGCCGG
>DAIRVB010000239.1:4839-6806 GCA_036803065.1 Streptosporangiaceae bacterium | reverse complement strand
GAATGCGATCGCGGACATGACAGTCAGACTGTGCGCGGCGCCGATGCCCTCGCCCCAGCGGTCCTCCGCCACGGCCATCGTCAGCACGTCCGCCTGGCCGCCCGCGGTGAGCAGCCCGGCGTAGCCGACCACCAGGGACTCATCCTCGGCCACCAGGTAGTAGCGGCCGTCCGGCACCCCGGCGAGTTCGGCGGAGAGCATTCCCTCCGTCCACGCTTCCCGGCCGAACAGCTCGCCTTCCAGGGTGAGCACGGACGCCAGATCACGGCGGGACATGGGGCGCAGCGCGACGCTCACGACGGCGTCACCCGTTTCGGCGGCCCCGGTACCCGGGCGTCCGGTCTGCGCAGGTACAACGGCTCCGCCGGGTGCATCGGCAGTCGCGCTGCCAGTCGTTGGGTAATCAAATGGGCTAGCGTACCGGCGGCCGGATATTCCGGCTCGATCCGCTCGCCGAGCAGGCTGGGGTAGAGCACCGCGCCCACGCCGGCGACCGGGTGCCCGGCCCCGATGGCGCCGGGCGCGCTCACTGCCGGCTCGGTCAGCCGCAGGCCGTCCGCCGAGTAGCGGGCCCAGTACAACTCCTTGCGCCGGGCATCGGTCGCGACGACGAAGTCCCGTCCCCCGGCTGCGGGCGCGGCGTCACTGGCGATCACGTCGAGCGTGCAGGCTCCGTAGACCGGGATACCCAGAGCGCTGCCGAGCACTCGCGCCGTGACCAGCCCGGCGCGCAGCCCTGTGTAGGGACCCGGCCCGGTCCCGACCGCCACTGCCGTGACGTCCAGGGCGGTCACCCCGGCACCGGCCAGTACCTTGTCGATGGCGGGCGCCAGCAACTCACCGTGCCGGCGGGCATCGGCCGACGCCACCTCCGCGAGCACGTGCGCCCCGTCATACAGGGCCACCGTCACGGCCGGCGTCGCGGTATCGAAGGCGAGCAGCAGCACGGTCGAAAAGCCTAGTTGACGGCGAGGTGCGAGCGGGACAGCCCAGCGCGGCGGGACAGCCCAGCGCGGCGGGACAGCCCAGTGGCGAGGCCTGGTCGTGCGGCGGGGCCTGGGCCGCCCCGGGTCATTTCACCTTAGCGAGGATGTCCCGCGCCGCCGTGAGCGCCCCGATCTTGAGCTGCCCGGCAGAAACCGGTCCGTACCCGCCGGTGCTGGAGTGATCGAGCCCCTCAAGCACCACGGTGATCAGCACGTTGCGATCACGGACCACCATGGTGAGCAGATCGGTGCTGTCGCCGCCGGCTGTGCTCATCTGGAACGCGGAGAACGCCGCGCTGCCAAGCCCGCGCATCGTGGTCACCGTGGCCTTCGGCAGGTGGCTGGCCTTCGGCGGGTTAACCTTCTCCGCCACCGCCTGGCGATAGGCGTCGATCGCCGCGAAGGTCGCGCTGCCGTTCCCGCTGGCCAGCCCGTTCGGCGCGTAGGCCTGCGCCTCCACGTCCAGCAGGCGGTACAGCGGCCGGGCGTCCAGCGTCCAGTCACACAGGCTGTCCGACCTGCCATCGAGCGAATTCGGGACCACCTTGGTCCGCTTCCCTGGAAGGTATTGATCCAGCATCGCTGGAGGCACGGCCGCGCAAGCGTTCGGCACGGTCTGGAACTCGCCGGGCAGGAAGCTGGTGACAATCTGGCCGGGCAGCGGCGCGTTTTTCCCGCTGCCGCGCAGCAGCAGCCAGCTCCCTCCGGCGATGACGACGACCACCACGAGAACGACGGCCCAGAGGTAGAAACCACGTCGCGTTTTGCGCGCACGGGCGGCCGCGCGCCTGCCGCGGGGGCGTTCGCCCGGCGCGTCCGTCCAGCCGTCGCCATCCTGGCCGCCGGATCGACCGGGACCGCCGGATTGACCTGGCCCGCCGGATCGACCAGGCCCGCCGGATCGAGCGGCACCACTGGGGCGACCGGGGCCGCCGGAGCGGCCGGGACCATCGGGGCGCCCGGGACGGCCGGGACCATCGG
>DAIRVB010000239.1:0-4739 GCA_036803065.1 Streptosporangiaceae bacterium | reverse complement strand
GGGCCGCCGGAGCGGCCGGGACCATCGGGGCGCCCGGGACGGCCGGGACCATCGGGACGGCCGGGACCATCGGGGCGCCCGGGGCGCCGCGGTTGGTCAGCCCAGCGCGGGTCGATGGCGAGGCCCGCCCACGGCGGAAGCTCTTCATTCTCGTCCGGGAGGCCAGGGTCCGCGTCAGACCAGCGCTTGGGAGCCCGGCGTGGTTCGGGCATCCTGCTGGACCGCGGGGGAGGAGGCCCCTGCTTAGCCACAGCGCCTCCGGAAAAGAAATCGGACCGTGCACGACGGCGCGGAATTGGCACGACGCCGGCCGCGTCCGTGATGGAGCCGACAAGAGCAATACGGCGACAGTCGAAAACTATAAAGCCTCGGACGTGCTAGGCAGGGCACAACGCACGGATTCCACCGCTACAGCTACCCAGCGTTCCCCCACACCAGAAACTCGCACCGTCCGGCTGCCGCCGTCCAGGCCGTCTTGGAAGCCAGCCGCGCCGTCCAGGGAGCCGGCCCCTCCATCCTGGAAGCCAGCCGCGCCGTCCTGGAAGCCAGCCGCGTCGTCCCGGGACATCGCGATGGTGACTTCCAGGCGATCCGCGGCAAGTCCCTCCACCATGCCCTCGCCCCACTCCACCACGGTGACCGAACTGCTGACATCGGCGTCTAGGTCCAGGTCGTCCACCTCGGCCGGACTGGCCAGCCGATAGGCGTCCGCGTGCACCAGCGCCGGACCGCCGCCCAGAGGCGGGTGGACCCGGGCGATGACGAAGGTCGGCGAGGTCACCGGGCCACGGACGTTGAGCCCCTGCCCGATGCCCTGGACGAGCGTGGTCTTCCCCGCACCCAGCGGTCCGCTGAGGACCACCAGGTCACCCGGGCGGAGCAGGTCGGCGAGCCGCTGGCCCAGCGCCCGCATGTCATCTGCCGTCCCCACCTGGATGCTCGCAGCCGCAGCGGGTCCGGCCACCGCGCCCGCCCCCGTACCCATGGCGCCCATCCCCTGATCCACCCCAGAACTCACGCCGAGCGCTCGCGGGCCACCCGGCCATTGCTGGCCCGCGCCACCAGGGCGGCGATCGACTCATTGACAATGCCCGGAGACTCGAGCATCAGGACGTGCCCCGCGCCGGGCACCCAGACCAGTTCCGCGCCGGGAATCTGCGCGGCGACCTCCAGGCCGAGGGCGGGCGTGATCAGCCGGTCCCGCTCGCCGACCACCACCGTCACCGGGACACGTCCCAGGACGGGAAGGGTATCGCGCATATCCCACTCATACAGCGCCTGGCTGTACGCCGCGACCACGTTCATCGGGGTCGACCTGATCATCTGCTCAAGGAAGTCGACCACCGCCGGGTTCACATCCAGATCCCCGAAGCCGATGTACCGCGTGCTGAGGAACGCCAGGTCGCTGGAAAGCCGGCGGCCGCGTTCCACGAGGATCGCCCGGTAGCCGGTCGCCGCCCCGCGCAGTATCACCGGCAGGGTCCGCTGCAGCACGAGCCGGAGCGGCCCGGGCATCCACGGGCTGCCCGCGTCCAGGCCGCCGGCCGCGGTCGCGATGAGCACCGCTCCGGTGACCTTCGTGCCGAACAGGGCCGGGTTCCGGCCCGCCAGCGCCATGATCGTCATTCCGCCCATGGAATGACCCACGAGGACGACCGGCATGTCCCCTGGCGCTACGGCCTTGATGACCAGGTCCAGGTCCGCGGCCAGCCGCTCGATGCTGGCCGGGCCGCCTGGCGACCGGCCGGAGCGGCCGTGGTCACGCAGGTCCCAGAAAACCATCCGGTGACCGGCGAGATCCCGGCGCTGGAAGTGCCAGCTGTCCTGGTTCAGCGTGTAACCGTGGCAGAAGATGATGGTGACCGGGTCGCCCGGCGCCGCTTGGGCCTCCGGCGGGCCATCCGCAGCGGCAGGTTCGTCGATCTCGACATGCAGCGAGACCCCGTCGTCCGCGAGCACTGTCAGCACGCGCCCGCGCAGCGCGCCGAGCGGCTCAGGCTCGGCTGCGCCGCGTATCGCCCGGACGTGCCCCACCGCTATGCGCTCGGCCGCGAGGATTGCTCCCGCTCCCGCGGCGGCCGCGCCAGCGGCCAGCCCAGCTACACCGGTAATCCGCCGCCAGCTAGCCATCGGTCCTCCAGCCGGGAGCCTGCCGCGTCCGGTGACATCAGCCGCGTGGCGCAGTCACCGCGCCCGGAAGTCCCATATCAGGGAGCTCCGGGCCTGGCAGACCTGTGTCCGCACCGTCGTGCGCAGACTCTTCCTCGTATGCTACTCCAGAGTAGGTTCGGGGCAGCCGACCTCCGAACCTGGTCACGATCTCATACGACAGGGTGCCGAGCGCATCGGCCCATTCCTGGGCCGTGGGCTCCCCCGAGTCGCCCGGTCCGAACAGCACCACGTCGTCCCCGGTCGCTGCGGGCTCGGCGCCGAAATCGACCACGAACTGGTTCATGCAGACCGTTCCCGAGATCAGCCAGCGCTGCCCCCGGGCAGCGACCTCGGCTACGCCGAAGGCGTTCCGCGGCACGCCTTCGGCGTAGCCGAGCGGCACCAGCCCCAAGGTGGCGTCACCGCGCGTCACGTAGCGATGCCCGTACGACACGCCGGTTCCCGCGGGCACTTGCTTGACCTGCACCAGGCCGGCCCGCACGGTCATGGCCGGCCGCAGCCAGCCCGGTGCGCCGCCAGGCAGCGTAGACAGGCCGAACACCGCCCCGCCCGGCCGGACCAGGTTGAACCAGGTCTCGGGCAGGGTCAAGGTCGCCGGCGTGTTGGCCAGGTGGCGCACTTCGGGCCGTACACCGGCCTTTTCCGCGATCGAGACCGCACTACCGAACGCTTCCTGCTGCACGACTATCGATGGATGTCCCGGCATGTCAGCACAGGCCAGATGGGACCACAGGCCCACGACGCGGACATTACCGGCGGCCTCGGCGGCCAGCGCGGCATCCACCACCCCCGGCCAGTCGGCCATCGTCGCGCCGCCGCGCGACATACCGGTGTCCACCTTGAGGTGCACGCGCGCAGGCCGGCCAGCCCGTGCCGCCGCGGCGGCGATCTGGCCGACCATTGCCGTCGTGGCCGCCGACAGGTCCACGTCCTGGCGGATGGCGTCCTCGTGTGCGGCGCCTGGCACCCCCAGCAGGCACAGCACCCTGGCCGTGATGCCCGCCCGGCGCAGCGCGAGAGCCTCGTGCACGTGCACCACGCCAAGCCAGTCCGCGCCCCCGGCCAGCGCCGCGACCGCGCCGGGGAGCATGCCATGCCCGTATCCGTCGGCCTTGACCACAGCCATCAGTTGCGCGCCGCGCACGTGCTCCCGCAGCGCCGCAACGTTGTCCCGAACCGCGCCCAGGTCAACGAGTGCTTCCGGAAGTCCGCTCATGACGTTCCAGTGTGCCAGCAGCCGACCGGTGCGGCCGCCGGACCAGACCGCACTGATGCACCAGGCCGGCCCCGGGCTACGGCCCAGGAGGGGGTGCTCGCTGTCAGCGCGCGGTAGAACCGCAGGTGCTCCGCTGCCGCAGCCGACCACGTGTAGCCGGCGGCGAGACAGCGGCCGGCCGTCCGCAATTGCGGGTCCTGCCAGGTCAGGGCGTCATCAAGCCTTGCGGCGAAGGTGTCGGCATCGGTGGCGAAGCGCGCCGCGCCGTCAAATATCTCGCGCAGCACCGGAAGGTCGGACGCGATCACGGGCACTCCCGCGGCGAGGGCTTGCCGCCGCTACCTGGCGGCCGGCGGTGCTACCGCCACCTGGCCGCTAGGGCCGGCACGCCACGCGGATCGCGGCGGGCAGGGCGGTGATCACGTCGGCCGCCCCGATCGGCGCATCCGCCACGTCCCTCGCGCCGTGGCCGCTCGCTCTCCCTGGCCCGCCCTCGGCAGGCCCGGGTCCACCGCCCTTCCCCGCGGCCGCCAGGCGCGCGGCCAGGCCGTGCAGATACGCGGCCACCCCAGCGGCCTCGCCTGGGCTCAGACCCTGGGCCATCAGGGATCCTGCCAGGCCCGAGAGCACGTCCCCCGTGCCGGCGGTGGCGAGCCACGAGGTGCCGGTCGGGTTCACCAGGACGGGCCCGGCCTCTGAGCCGCCACCAGCGGCCGCGATAACCGTGGTCGAGCCCTTCAGCAGGACGGTGGCGCCCAGTTCGGCAGCGGCCATCCTGGCGTGTTCCAGGCGGCGTGCCTCCACATCGGCCGGATCGATGCCTAGCAGCCTGCCCAGCTCGCCCGCATGCGGGGTGAGCAGCGTCGGGGCGGACCGGGCGAGCATCCCCCGATCAGCGGCGACCAGCGTGAGGCCGTCCGCATCCACGAGCACGGGGACGTTGGTAGCGAGTACCGCGGCCAGCCGCGCACGGGCCTCCTCGGCCGTGCCCATGCCCGGGCCTGCCACCCATGCCTGCACCCGCCCCGCGGCCTCGATCTCCTCCCCCGCCGCCAGCTTGCCTCCGGTCACGGTGATCACTGTCTCCGGCCAGCGCTGCCGGACCACCGCCACCGCGGATTCCGCGGACACCAGCCGGATCATCCCGGCGCCGCCGCGCAGGGCGCCCCCGACGGCCAGCGTGGCGGCGCCGGTGAACCGGTCGCTGCCGGCCAGGATGCCCACCACTCCGCGGCGGTATTTGTCCGAGTTCTCCGACGGCTGCGGGAGCAGCGCCGCGACGTCGGACGCCTGCATTCCCGTGACATCGGGCGACTCCAGGTATGGCCCGAGGCCAATGTCGATCAGCTCG
>DAIRVB010000238.1:0-6835 GCA_036803065.1 Streptosporangiaceae bacterium | reverse complement strand
CCAATCTCGAGCATAACCTGCAGCAAATCCCTGACGTGAAGCTGCTGGTGCTGGGGGCCAGCAAGGTACGCGATCTGCTGCCCTACGCCGAGTGCGCGGACGTCATGCGGGAGGCGCTGGCGGGGCTCGCCCGCGGCGAGGCCCATCAGCCGCTGCGCACGGTCATCCGGCCGCCGGGCGGCGGCGGGCTGATGGCGCTGATGCCGTCCTTCCTGGCCGGTGAGGATCCGGCCTACGGGCTCAAGGCGATCTGCATCTTCCCCGGCAACCCGGCCCTGGGCAAGGACGCGCACCAGGGCGCCGTGCTGGTATCCAGCGCCAGGACCGGGGAACTGCTCGCATTGCTGAACGGATCGGCGCTGACCGAGGTCCGCACCGCCGCGGTGTCCGCGGTCGCCACCAGCCTGCTGGCCCGGCCGGACGCGGACAGCCTGGCCATCGTCGGTACCGGCGTCCAGGCCCGGGCGCACGCACTGGCCATCTCGGCCACCCGGCCCCTGGCCGGGATCCGGCTGGCGGGCAGGCGGCCCGGCGGCGCCGCCCGGCTCGCCGACGATCTCCGGGAGCGGCTGGCGGTTCCCGTCCTGGCGTGCGATGACGCCGCGGAGGCCGTGGCCGGGGCGTCCATCGTGGTGACTGCGACCTCATCAGCCGGCCCGGTGCTGCAGCGGAGCTGGCTGGCCGAGGGGACGCACATCAACGCGGTCGGGGCATGCCTCCCTGCCGCCCGCGAGATCGACACCGCGACCATGGCCGACGCGGCGCTCTTCGTGGACAGCCGTGAGTCCGCGGCCGCTGAGTCGGGGGATTTCCTGCTCGCCCAGGCCGAGGGGGCCATCGACGCGGGACACATCCGCGCGGAGATCGGCGAGGTGCTCACCGGCGCCGCCCCGGGGCGGCGTGACGCCCACGAGATCACCCTGTTCGAGTCCCTGGGGCTGGCCGTGGAGGACCTGGCGGCCGCCGCGCACCTGTACCGGAAGGCATCCCAGCTCGGCGCCGGCACCTGGGTGGAGTTCTGAGCGCCCCGGCCGGCTGAGCGGCCCAGCCGGCTCCGCGGCCGGGTCAACCCTGGCCGCCCGCACGGGCAATTACGCGTGAAGCAGGATTACCGCGTAAGAATGGACCATGAGCAAGCAGCCGACCGCCCCGCCGCCCGGAGACAAGCCAGTCCCAACGGCCCCCCCGCCGCCGCCCGCCTGGCGGCACTGGCTGTGGCCTGCCGCCCTTCTCGCGATGGTGGTGCTGTACCTCTTCCTGCCGGCCATTCACGCTACGCAGACGGTCAGCCTCACGTACTCGCAGTTCATCTCCGACGCGAACGCTCACAAGGTGAAGGACGTGACGTTCGGAAGCGCTGCCAACGGTACGAACACCACGGTCACCGGCACCCTCACCAGCGGCAAGCAATTCACCACGGTGATTCCCGGTCAGCCATCGACGGCCTTCAGCTCCCAGCTGGCGAAGGACGGCGTGAAGAGCGTCACCGCTCTCCCGGCGGGCGCCTCGTTCGGCACGGAGTTGCTGTCCTGGGCGATCCTGCTGCTCCCGCTGATCTTCGTCTTCTACCTCTTCCGGAGGATGTCCCGGGGCGCGGCCGGCTCGCTGCAGGGTGTCCTGGGCGTGGGCAAGTCCAAGGCCAAGATCTTCGACGAGGAACGCCCGCAGACCAAGTTCAGCGACGTCGCCGGGTACACGGGGGCCAAGAAAGAGATCGCCGAGGTGGTGGACTTCCTGAAGAACCCGGAGCGCTACCGGCGGGCGGGCGCCATGGCGCCGCGCGGCGTGCTGATGGTCGGCCCGCCCGGCACCGGGAAGACCCTGCTGGCCCGGGCCGTGGCCGGCGAGGCGGCGGTGCCGTTCTTCTCGGTCACCGGCTCCAGCTTCGTGGAGATGTTCGTCGGCGTCGGCGCGGCGCGGGTCCGTGACCTGTTCGCCGAGGCCCGCAAGCGCTCACCGTGCATCATCTTCGTGGACGAGATCGACGCGATCGGCCAGCGCCGGGCGGGCACCGGCCAGGTCGTCGCCAACGACGAGCGCGAGCAGACCCTCAACCAGCTGCTCGCGGAGATGGACGGATTCGAGATGACCCAGGGGATCGTGGTGCTGGCGGCCACGAACCGCCCCGAGGTCCTGGACCCGGCGCTGCTGCGGCCCGGCCGGTTCGACCGGCAGATCACCATCCCGCTGCCGACGCTCGCGGAGCGGGCCGCGATCCTCGCCGTGCACAGCCGGGGCAAGCGCCTGGGTCCCGATGTGGACCTGATGGTGGTCGACCGCGGCACCCCCGGCTTCTCTGGCGCTGATCTGGCCAACCTGGTCAACGAGGCGGCGATCGTCGCGGTGCGGGACAACCGCGAGATCATCAGCGCGGCGGATTTCGCCGCGGCCAGGGACCGGATCCTGCTTGGCCGCAGGGAGGACTCCAACGTGCTGCTGCCTGAGGAGAAGTACGCCGTGGCCGTGCATGAATCCGGGCACGCCCTGGTGGCCGTGCTGTCGGAGCACGCCGACCCGGTCGCCAAGGTCACCATCCTGCCGGCCGGACAGGCGCTCGGCGTGACCGAGCAGCTGCCGCTGGTGGAGCGGCACCTCTACGGCGAGGACTACCTCAAGCAGTCGCTGGCCGTCCGCCTCGGCGGCCGCTCGGCCGAGCTGGTCGAACTAGGGCAGGGATCCACCGGCGCGGCCAACGACCTGGCCAGCGCCACGGATCTGGCGACCAGGATGGTCCGCGAGTTCGGGCTGTCCGACGCGCTCGGTCCGGTCGGGTACCCGGAAGGCGGGTCGGTGTTCCTGGGCGGCGGCGGCTCCGGGCTGTCCAGCAGGCCCTTTGCCGAGGCCACCCAGGCCATCATCGACACTGAGGTGTCCCGCCTGCTCCGTGAGGCCGAGGAGACCGCCGTCTCGCTGATCCGGACTCACCGCACGGAACTCACCGCGCTGACCAACCTGCTGCTGGAGAAAGAGACGGTTGACGGCGAGGAGGTCTACGCCCTGGTCGGCGTGCCCATGCCGGAAAACCGGCAGGACGCGCACGCCATAGCGCCGGTCCGCGCCACCGCCCCGGCCACCGCCCGGGCCGACGGCCTAGCCCACCGCGCTGACGCAGAAGCGGCAATACCGCGCACGGAAGGCTGATACCGCGCCACCCGGCCCGGCTGGGCCCGGTAGTGCGGCCCGGCTGACACCGCGCAGCGCGGCCCGGCGTGGCCCGTTGGCGTGCCGGGCTAAGGCCCGCTAAGCTCACCCCATGCGATCCAGCCGCAGCCTTCAGTGGTGGCGCCGCCGGTAAGGCGGTCCTGGTTCGCATACCCAGAAGCGATCGCCCGGGCAACGGCGGTCGCTTCTCGCGTTTCGCTGGGTGCCCGGCATGAGGCAGGGAGCCCCGGTGGACCCGGCAGCACAGCATGACCAGCAGCAGCGGACGGACTTTGTCACCGCGGGTGGCGTCCGGGTGACCCGTACCGCCGTGCCGTTCAGCCCGTCCGCCCTGGCCACCATCTGCGCGGAGGTGGACGGCCGGCGTGGCGGAGTGCTCAGCTCCGGCATGGAGTACCCGGGCCGGTACAGCCGCTGGCACATGGCCTATGTGGACCCCTGCGCCGAGATCGTGGCCAGCGGCAGGCGGATCTCCGTGCGGGCGCTGAACGCCCGGGGCGAGGTGCTGCTCCCCGTCCTGATCCCCGCCCTGCTCCGGGCCGGGACCCCGGTCGCGGCCGGAGCGAGCCTGCCGCCGGCCGGTCTCGAGGTGATCGTGCCCGAACCCGCGGGCCTGGTGGCCGAGGAGGACCGGAGCCGGCGTCCCACCGTGTTCTCCGCTCTCCGTGAGGTCATCGCCGCGTTCGCTAGCGGCGACCCGCACCTGGGCCTGTACGGCGCGTTCGGCTATGACCTGGCGTTCCAGTTCGAGCCGGTGACGCTCCGTCACGACCGCCCCGATGACCAGCGTGACCTGGTCCTGCATTTGCCCGACGAACTGTACGTACTGGACCGCAAGCGCGAGGAGGCGATCCGGTACCGCTACGAGTTCGCCGTCGGCGGGGCGTCCACCGGGGGGCTGCCCCGGGATACGCCCCCGGCGCCCACCCGCCGTGCCGCCCGGCCGGCTGAGGGCAGCGGCCGTCCGGGTGGCGTTGTGGCTGATGATTGTGCGGGTACCGTGCCCGGCCCGCCAGTGCCCGGCAGCTATGCCCGCATCGTGGAGCAGGCCAGGGAGCGGTTCGCCCGCGGCGACCTGTTCGAGGTGGTGCCCAGCCACGTGTTCCACGGCCCGTGCGCCTCACCGGCCGCGTTCTACGAACGGCTGCGGGAGCGCAACCCGGCACCGTATGAGTTCCTGTTCAACCTGGGGGAGGGGGAGTGCCTGGTCGGCGCGTCCCCGGAAATGTACGTCCGGGTGACCGGGGACCGGGTCGAAACCTGCCCGATCTCCGGCACGATCCGCCGCGGCGCCGATCCGCTGGAAGACGCCGCGAACATCCGCACGCTGCTCAACTCGGCCAAGGAGGAGTCCGAGCTGACGATGTGCACCGACGTGGACCGCAACGACAAGTCGCGGATCTGCGTCCCCGGCAGCGTGAGGGTCATCGGCCGCCGGCAGATCGAGATGTACAGCCGCCTCATCCATACCGTGGATCACATCGAGGGCCGGCTACGGCCCGGCCTGGACGCGCTGGACGCGCTCCTGTCCCACATGTGGGCGGTCACGGTGACCGGCGCGCCGAAGACCTGGGCGATGCAGTTCATCGAGGATCACGAGGGCGGGCCGCGCCGCTGGTACGGGGGAGCGGTCGGGATGATCGGCTTCGACGGCGCGATGAACACCGGCCTCACCCTGCGCACCGCGCACATCCGCGACGGCGTGGCCGCGGTCAGGGCCGGCGCGACCCTGCTGTTCGATTCTGATCCGCTGGCCGAGGAACGGGAAACCGAGCTGAAGGCCCGCGCGCTGCTTGAGACGCTGGCGGAGGCCGGGGCGCCAGCCCCGGAACCCCTTTCAGCGCAACGAAACGCCGTCCCCCCGCCCCCGGCCACGGGTCCGGACGAGTTGCCTGGCCATGGCGTGCGGGTGCTCCTGGTGGATCATCAGGATTCGTTCGTGCACACGCTGGCGAGCTATTTCCGTGAGCAGGGTGCGCACGTGGCGACCCTGCGGGCCGGCCTTCCGCCGGCGGCGCTGGACGAGTTCGCACCGGACCTCGTGGTGCTGTCGCCCGGGCCCGGGCGGCCATCCGATTTCGCCTGCACCGACCTGCTGGCGGAGCTCGACTCGCGGGGTCTGGCGGCATTTGGCGTGTGCCTGGGGCTGCAGGCGATGGTGGAGCACGCCGGGGGGCAACTCGATCTGCTCCCGGAACCTGTGCACGGCAAGCCGGGACTGGTGCTTCGCAGCGTGGCGGGCCCGCAGCCGTCAGCCGGCGGGATGCCCGATGGGTTGTCCGATGGGATGCCCGGTGGCTTGCTGGCTGGCCTGCCGCAGGAGTTCATCGCGGCCAGGTACCACTCGCTGTATGCGGCGCCGGGCCAGGTCAAGGGGGGGTTCGTGGTGACTGCGGTGACGCCCGACGGGGTCGTCATGGCGATCGAGGACGACGCGGCGGGGCGCTGGGCGGTCCAGTTTCACCCGGAGTCGATCCTGACGGCCTCCGGCGGCGTCGGGCATCAGGTTGTCGCGAACGTGCTCCGGCTGTGCCGGGCCCGCGCCGCCCGCACGCTAGTCCCATGATCACGCCCGTCCATCGTGGCCAGGAAGATTTCTCTTGTAACGGCGGTGCCCGCCGAAGGTCCGGACAAAGGACAGTTTCCTGGCCTGCGCCCAGGGGGCGACCGTCCTGGGGTCCACCCTGAACAGGGCCGCGACCTCGGCGGCTGTCATCAACTCTGGGTCCTGGCCATTGCCGGTGCCGTAAGGCGTCACTGCCGCTACCCGGCGGGGGCGTGGTCAGTGCTGGCCATGGCAAGGGTGCTGCGGAGGCTGTCTAGGTCTTCTGCCGCGATGATCTGCGTGAGGTGGCCGTCGTGGCTGACTGCGACCCATGCGGAGCCGGGGTCGAGGTGTTCGACGTGCCACTGGCCGCCGAAGTCGGCCACGATCGCGGCGAGCTTGCCAGTGTCGTACCCGTGCTGGAGGAGTTCCCGCAGCGCGGGCACGGTCTCAGCGGTGAGGACGAGCGGGGGCGCGGGCGGGGGCCGCCGTTGCGCCGTGTAGCCGTGGGAGGTCGTGCTGATCTGCCATAGGCCGCCGAACTCGCCTAGCAGGGCGGTCAGGCTGGCGGCGTCGTCGCTGGCCGGGCCGGGCGTGGTGTCAGCCATTGTCATTCTCCTGGGTTGGCTGGGCAGCGGTCGGCGGGGGGCCAGTTGAGCCTGGCCCAGACGACCCAGCCGGTTAAGGGGTCGCCGTCTATGCCCCAGTCGGCTGCGAGGGCGTTAACGATGTCGAGGCCGTGCGGGCGGCCATCGTGGTGGGCGTGGTTCTCCCAGGGGCCGCCGTTGTCTTCCACGTCGATGCACAGGTAGTCGCCCGCGTGGACTTCGGCGCGGACGGTGAACGTGCCGCCCGGCTTCCTGGAGTTGCTGTGCAGGATGGTGTTCGTTGCAAGTTCTGAGATGCACAAGATCGCGTCGGCGGCTGCCGGGCAGTCCGCCAGGTTCCGCGCGAGCCACCGGCGTGCTTCACCGGCCTGGCTGGCTTGGGCTGGCAGGGTGCACGACGAGGTGAGTGACGGCGCGCTGGTGGTGCCCGGCTGCGTAGCACGCTGTCGCATGCGTGTCCCCTGCCTCTGGCGCCCGTTCAGCCGGGAGGCCGGCACGCGGGGCTTCGATGTCATTGCAC
>DAIRVB010000237.1:0-6843 GCA_036803065.1 Streptosporangiaceae bacterium | reverse complement strand
GTGCACGACGCTCCGGGGCAGGCTGCCCCGGAGGCCCGCGCCGGGCTGTCCGCTAGCCCGCCGCCGGGTAGTGGCCGGCCCGACACCGAGTCGGTCAGCCAGCTATGGCCGGAGATCCTCGAAGCCATCAAGGGCGAGCGCCGGGTCGCCTGGATGCTGCTCAGCAACGCCTCGGTGCACTCCGTGGCGGACGGTGTCCTCACCGTCCGGTTCGCCAGGGAAGGCGACGTAAAGGGTTTTTCCAGCAGCGGCTGCGACCGTGACCTGGGCCGGGTCCTGGCCGCTACGTTCGGTCTCAAGCTTCAGGTCAGAGCGGTTTTCGCCGCCCAGCTCAGCGGGACGCCAGCGGGCCCCACGGCAGCGGACCTGGCGCCGCATCACCCGGCGTCTTCCGCCGCCGCCCCCCTGCAGCCTGATCACGCGCAGCCAGATCACGTGCCTAGCGCCCATGCGCAGTCTGGTCCTCCGCGTGCCGAGCCAGTACAGCCCGCTCCCGCACAGCCGGACCGGGCGCACCCCGGCTCGGCGCGGTCTGAGCCTGCGCGGTCTGAGCCTGCACAGTCTGAGCCTGCACAGTCCGGCTCGGCGCAGTCCGGCCGTGCGGGGCCCGGCTCGATGCGACCTGACTCAGCGCCCGCGGGCCGGGCGGCTGCCGCCCCGGCCGCCGGACGAGAGGACCTGACCGGCATGGATCTCATCAAGCGCGAACTCGGCGGCCGGGTTATCGCCGAGATCGACGAAGCCTGACCATCGGCCCAGGGCTGTGGATATCCGTTATTGGTGAACTTTCTTGCCCTGCACATGGGGCAACAGAGTTCACCGCTCTTCGTTTTTCCACAGCCAGGCGCGGGCCATCCCGGGGCGCCAAATTAACGGTCCCGAGCTGGGGACCTAGACACGCCGGCGGGAGCCACATAGACGGAAGGGCCACCCGGGGAGGGCCAGACGCCGTGCCGCGGCGCCTGATCGTACCGACAGGCCGTAGGCTCGAAGCGACAGAGTGATTACGAGCCGATAGTTCCGAGTGAGGGCGCAGTGGACCCTGGCGGCCAGATGGACATGCAGCAGCTTCTCGCTGCAGCGCAGCAGATGCAGGACCAGCTGATGAACGCGCAACGTGAGCTGGCCGACGCCGAGGTGGAAGGGACCGCGGGCGGCGGGCTCGTCACGGCCAGAGTCAACGGCCAGGGCGACCTGGTGGACCTGACGATCAGCCCGGCCGTTATCGACGCCGGAGAGCCCGCCGAGACTGCGGAGACTGTCGCCGACCTGGTGCTCGCGGCTGTCCGAGACGCCTACCGCGCGGCGGCCGAACTGCAGCAGGAGAAGATGGGGCCGCTCGCCGCCGGTCTCGGCGGACTCGGTGCGGGGGGTGGCCTGCCGGACCTGCCAGATCTGCCTGGCCTGCCAGGATTCCCCGGGACTGGGGACGCTCCGGGGCGCCCGCCAGGCATCGGCTGAGGGGTCAGGTCCTCAGGTGTACGACGGGGTCATCCAGAACCTCATCGATGAGCTCGGCCGCCTTCCCGGCGTCGGGCCCAAGGGCGCGCAACGGATCGCGTTCTATCTGCTTTCCTCCGACGCAACGGACGTGCGGCGCCTCGCGTCCATCCTGGTAGAGGTCACAGAGCGGGTTCGGTTCTGCCGGATCTGCGGCAACGTGGCCGAGGAGGAGGAATGCCGGATCTGCCGCGACCCGCGCCGCGATCAGTCGGTGATCTGTGTCGTCGAGGAGGCCAAGGACGTCGCGGCGGTAGAGAAGATCCGCGAGTTCCGTGGCCGCTACCATGTGCTTGGCGGGGCGATCAGCCCGATCGACGGGATCGGCCCTGAGGATCTGCGGACCAGGGAACTCATGGGGCGGCTGTCCGATGGCGGGGTCACCGAACTGATCCTCGCGACCGACCCCAACCTCGAAGGTGAAGCTACCGCGACCTACCTGGCTCGTCTGGTCAAGCCGTTCGGGCTCCGGGTGACGCGGCCGGCCAGCGGGCTCCCGGTGGGCGGTGACCTGGAATATGCCGATGAAGTCACGCTCAGCCGCGCATTCGAAGGACGGAGGCTCCTGGATGTCTAGGGCTGGCCCAACCGACGGGTGGAACCCTCTGGCGGACCGGATCGCGGTCCAAGCGCGGGACTTCCTGGACGGCGTGGCCGCGCTGGCACGCGGTGAGGGCGGTGAGGGCGGTGAGGAGACCGTCCCGCTGCTCCTGCTCGAGGTATCCCAGATCCTGCTGGCCGGCGCCCAGCTCGGCGCGAGCAAGGACGTGATCCTGCCGGACAACTGGGAGCCGGACGTGGGTGCTGATCCGGACCTGGACCTGCTGCGGTCGGGGCTCGCCGCGCGCCTGGTCGATTGCGACGAGTATGCCGAGTTGTTCGACCCCTACGCGGACACCAGGCTGACGTCGTTCCGGCTGTCGGACGATCTCGCCGCGGTGGCGGCGGACCTGATCCACGGGCTCCAGCACTACGAGGCTGGGCGCTCACTAGAGGCCCTGTGGTGGTGGCAGTACTCCTACGTGAACCACTGGGGAACCCATGGCACCGCGGCGCTCCGGGCATTGCACGCCGTCCTCGCCCACGCCATGCTCGACGTGGCGGAGGAGAGCACCCAGTCGTGACCGGCCACGCTGACCGGGCGTAGGCACGCGGCTGGGTCCCGGAGAAAATCCGGAGGGCCTGCTCTTCCTGGGTAGGTACACTCAAGCGGCCAGCACCCAGATCGGGAGGAGCGGCGCGCCCGTGGCGCTTGTCGTGCAGAAGTACGGTGGATCCTCGGTGGCCGACGCCGACGGCATCAAGCGGGTAGCTCAGCGGATCGTCGCCACCCGCAAGGCCGGCCATTCCGTGGTCGTGGTGGTGTCCGCCATGGGCGACACTACCGATGAGCTGCATGAACTGGCCAGTCAAGTCAGCCCGCTGCCCCCCGGACGCGAACTCGACATGCTGCTCACGGCCGGCGAGCGGATCTCGATGGCCCTGCTGGCCATGGCCATCGCCAACCTCGGCTTGAGCGCGCGCTCGTTCACCGGGTCCCAGGCGGGTGTCATCACCGATTCGTCGCACGGCAGGGCACGCATCATCGATGTGACCCCGGGACGGATCTCCAGTGCGCTTACCGACGGCGCGATCCCGATCGTGGCGGGCTTCCAGGGAGTCTCACAGAACGGCAAGGACATCACCACCCTGGGCCGCGGCGGTTCCGATACCACGGCCGTCGCGCTCGCCGCAGCCCTGAAAGCTGATGTCTGCGAGATCTACACGGACGTGGACGGCGTGTTCACCGCCGATCCGCGGATCGTGCCCACCGCGCGGCGCATCCCCTGGATCAGCTACGCGGAGATGCTGGAAATGGCCGCCTGCGGGGCCAAGGTGCTGCAACTGCGCTGCGTGGAGTACGCACGCAGATACGGGATGCCGATACATGTGCGGTCCTCGTTCAGCAACCGCGAGGGGACCAGGGTCGGTGACGCGCAACACAAGGCGGAAGGAGCCGACGTGGAGCAGGCAATCATCTCCGGGGTCGCGCACGACAGGAGCGAGGCGAAGATCACGGTGGCCGCCGTTCCCGACCGGGTTGGTGAGGCGGCACGCATCTTCCGGGCCATCGCCGACGCGGGGATCAACATCGACATGATCGTGCAGAACGTATCCGCGGCCACGACAGGCCTCACCGACATCTCATTCACCCTGCCGCGAGCCGACGGGCAGGCTGCCATGGCCGCGTTGCACGCTATCCAGCCGGTCGTTGGCTTTGACTCCTTGCTCTACGACGACCGGGTCGGGAAAGTCTCGCTGATCGGGGCCGGGATGCGGTCTCATCCCGGGGTGAGCGCCACGTTCTTCGGGGCCCTCGCCGACGCTGGCGTCAACATCGAGATGATCTCCACCTCGGAGATCAGGATCTCGGTCGTGGTGGGCGAGGACGAGGTGAACGTGGCGGTGGGCGCGGCTCACCGGGCCTTCAACCTGGAGACGGACGAGGTTGAGGCGGTCGTGTACGGAGGGACGGCCCGGTGAGCGCCAAGCCGACGCTGGCAGTCGTCGGCGCGACCGGCGCAGTCGGCAGCGTGATGCTCGACCTGCTGTCCACCCGCGATGACTTGTGGGGGGAGATCCGGCTGGTCGCCTCGCCGCGTTCCGCTGGCAGGCTGCTGCGGGTGCGCGGCGTGGACGTCGAGGTCGTCGCCCTGACCCCGGAGGTGTTCGACGGGGTGGACGTGGCCATGTTCGACGTGCCGGATGAGGTGTCCGCGCTGTGGGCACCGGTCGCTGCGGAGCGCGGTGCCGTCGTGGTGGACAACTCGGGCGCGTTCCGGATGGACCCGCAGGTTCCGTTGGTGGTGCCCGAGGTCAATCCGGGCAATGCGGCCGTGCGCCCGAAGGGCATCATCGCGAACCCGAACTGCACCACACTCTCGCTGATCGTCGCCGTGGCCGCGCTGCACCGGGTGTTCGGCCTGCGCGAGATGGTCGTCTCCTCCTACCAGGCGGCATCGGGCGCCGGCCAGGCCGGGATCGACGCGCTCTACGCGCAGATGGACAAGGCCGCCGGGTCGCGCGCGCTCGGCCAGCGGGCCGGTGACCTGCGGGCCGCCATAGGGGACTTCGGGCCGTTCCCAGCCCCGCTGGCGCTCAACGTGGTGCCCTGGGCGGGCTCGGTGAAAGAAGACGGCTGGTCGTCCGAGGAAATGAAGGTCCGCAACGAGTCAAGAAAGATCCTCGGCATGCCCGACCTTAAGGTGTCCGTGACCTGTGTCCGGGTCCCCGTCGTCACCGCCCACTCGGTGGCCGTACACGCGGTGTTCAGCCGCGAGGTCACCAGGGAAGGCGCACAGCGGGTGCTGAGCGAGGCGCCAGGCGTGGTGCTGAACGACGACCCGGAGCGCGGCGAGTTCCCGACGCCAGCCGACGTGGTTGGCACCGACCCGACCTGGGTGGGACGGGTACGCCGGGCGCTTGATGACCCGAACGCCATCGAGATGTTCGTCTGCGGCGACAACCTGCGCAAGGGTGCGGCGCTGAACACAGCGCAGATCGCCGAACTGGTCGCCACGGAGTTCGCGGCGGGCTGACCCGCGTGGTGTGCGGCTCGGCGGCCGCAGTATCGGTAAGGTCATGTCGGGGATCGAGTTGGGCGGCGGAGGCAGCGAATGTCGGGCGTTGGGGGCGTGCCGCGGGCCTCGCCCGAGTCCGTGCTCTTCACGACGTACAACGTCCTCGACCTGTTCGCCGACGTCACTCCCAGCGGGCGCGCGCACTACGCGGAAGTCGTGGAGTCGATCCGCGCGCTAGGCACAGACATCCTCGCCATCCAGGAGATCCGCGCTCCCAGCGGAACCATTGCCCGCCAGCGGCTGCTGCAGCTGGGCGATGACCTGGAAATGGACTGCCAGGTCCCCGGCTCCGATTTCGGCTACTCGTACCCGGCTATCGGAATGGGATCGCATGGTTACCACGTCGGCCTGCTGTGGCGGTCCTCTATTGAGCCGGTGCCGGGCTCATTTCGCAACCGCAAGCATGATTTCTGGCATTCCCTGGCGACGGTAACGCTCGACCTCGGAGGGCACGCAGTGCGCCATGCTGCTTATCATGCTCCGCCGTTTGGCAGAAAAATCAGATCAGACCAAAACGAATTGGTCGTAGCATTTCTCGCCCGGCCGCCCGGGGGGCCGCCGACGCTGGTCGGGGGGGACTGGAACGGTGAGAGCGCGGACCGGGTGCGGGACGAGGTCACCGGCGAGTGGCGGCTCTACGAGCCAGGCGACCCCTACGCAGGCACGGCATGGTTCGGGGACATGATCTACCAGTGCGAATGGGACTACGACTCCAGGGGGCAGCGCCGGCACTGGGTCGACCGGAGCGGCGGAGAGGTGCTGTGGGCGGGAGGCCTGCATGACGCGGCCGCGGCCTTGCGCTCGCCATGGCAGGCGACCACCGGGCACCATCACTCTGATGGGTACGCGGCGCACGGTGTCCGCCGCCGCATCGACGCGATCCGGGTGACCAGCGGGGTGCTCGGCGCGCTGTGCGCGCACCACGTAACAGACACCGAGCTGACTAGGAAGGTGTCCGACCATCTCCCCGTCACGGTCGACTACATCCCCTCGGTGGTCATCGGAGCCCCGGGGGGCTGAATGACCACTCGACGCGGTCGGCCACGGGCCGGTAGCCGAGCCGCTGGTAGAGGGCGTTGCTGGTGGGGTTGGCCAGGTCTGTGAACAGCACCACGTCGCGCGCGCCAGCGTCGAGCGCCGCCTCGCTCACCGCGAAGGTCACGCCGGCCGCGTAGCCGCTACGGCGGCACTCCGGCGGCGTGTACACCGGGGCGACCCGGACGTGCCCGGCCACCTGCCTGGTCATCCCGGCCATGGAAACCGCGCCCTCGCCGGTCTCCCACAGGGTGAACCCGCCGTAGCTGAGCCGGTCGTCCACGACGGGCGCTGCATTCTCCGGGCCAGAGGACTCTTCCCGGCGGAACGCCGCGCACCATGCGACGAGCAGGTCACGGTCCGCGGTCTGAGCCACCCTGGCCCGGCCCGTCGGCCAGGGCCGCGGCGCGGTGAGGCCGCTTAGCCGGTACAAGCGCAAGTGCACCCGCACTCGCGGCCGGTCGCCGGTCCGCCGCTGCCATGCGTTCACGAAGGCACCGCCCGCCGGCTGGTCCGCGTTCACCCCGGCCAGCGGCCGGCCACGTGATGCCAGGCGCTCGGCGAGGGCGGAGGCGATGTCCGGCGACATGCTGGTGAGCACGGCCGGATAGGGCGGGGTATACAGGAACGCTCCGGCAATCGCGGTGCCCGGTTCCCGCCACCAGCCGAGCAGCGGGGCGTTGCCGCC
>DAIRVB010000236.1:0-6845 GCA_036803065.1 Streptosporangiaceae bacterium | reverse complement strand
CCGGGTTCATGGAGCCCGACTCGCGGATGGCCCGCACGATCCGGCCGGGCAGCGCACCCACGTAGGTCCGCCGGTGACCGCGTATCTCGGCCTCGTCGCGGACGCCGCCGAGGGCCACCCTGGCGAACTTGCGGCCCATGGCGCGGGCCACCGACTCACCCAGCGAGGTCTTGCCGACGCCAGGCGGCCCGGCCAGGGCGAGAACCGCACCGCTGCGGCGCCCGCCGACCAGGGTGAGGCCGCGGTCGGCCCGGCGCTTGCGGACGGCCAGGTACTCGATGATGCGGTCCTTGACGTCGTCCAGCCCGGCGTGGTCGGCGTCCAGTATCGCGCGAGCGCCCTCGATGTCATAGGCGTCGTCGGTCCGCGAGTTCCACGGGATCTCCAGGACCGTGTCCAGCCAGGTGCGGATCCACCCGGCCTCCGGTGAGGCATCGGAGGAGCGCTCCAGCTTCTCGGCCTCTTTCAGCGCCGCCTCGGTCACCTTCTCCGGCAGGTCGGCCGCCTCGATGCGGGCCCGGTAGTCCTCTTCCTCCGACCCAGGCTCGCCGCTCAGCTCGGACAGCTCCTTGCGGATCGCGGCGAGCTGCTGGCGGAGCAGGAACTCCCGCTGCTGCTTCTCCATGCCTTCGCGGACGTCGTTCTGGATCGTCTCGGCGACATCCAGCTCGGCGATCTGGTCCCTGGCCCATCCGGCCAGCCGGTCAAGCCGCGCCTCGGGGTCGACCGTCTCCAGCAGCTCCTTGCGCTGCTCAAGAGTCAGGTAGGTCGCGTACCCCGCGCTGTCGGCGAGGGCCGACGGGTCGGTGATCCGCTGCAGCACGTCCACGACCTGCCACGCCCCGCGCTTCTGCAGGATCGTGGCGGCCAGCCCACGGTACTCGCGCGCGAGCTCGTGGGCGCGGGCGCTGGCGGGCGGCTCCTCCTCGACGGAGCCCTCGACCCACAGTGCGGCACCTGGCCCCACCGTGCCGCTTCCGATCCGGACCCGGGAGAGGCCGCGGATGGCCGCGGCGGGCTCGCCGCTTGGGAGCCGGCCTATCTGCTCGACGGCGCCGAGCGTGCCGACGGACGAGTACTTGCCGTCCACCCGGGGCACCAGGAGCACCTGGGGTGTGGCTTTGCTGGCGCCATCCGCGCCGGCCGATATCTGCGCAGCCTCGATGGCCGCGCGGGCCTCCGTGCCTGAGGTGTCAACTGGGACCACCATGGTGGGCAGCACCACGGTGTCGTCCAGGGGCAGCACCGGCAGCGAGAGAGCGTCGCTCATGAAGGATCACTTCCCTTAAGCATTACTTGATTACACCCCCTTCAAGCTGAGCGCTGCGCGAGTTGTTCCCTGACCCGTTTCGCCCGCAGCGGACGGCCGTGGCGCCTCCACGGCCGCTCGCAGCGGACGGCCGTGGAGGCGCTGGGCGGCACAGTCTCATGCCTGTATAGACGCAGAGTATACCTCGAGTGTATTCTCGCGGCATGAGTGTTCCGCTTACCCTCCTTGGCCTGCTCGAACGGGAGCCGAGCCACGGTTATGACCTGAAACGCGACTATGACGCCTACTTCGGCCGGGGCAAGCCACTGCCGTTCGGCCAGGTCTATGCGACCCTCGCGCGGCTGTCCCGCGACGGGAAGGTGCTGGCCGGGGAGACCGAGCCAGGCTCAGGGCCCGACCGCAAGCGCTACGCCATCACCGACCTGGGGGTGAGCGAGGTCGAGGCGTGGCTCACCGAGCCGGTCGAAGCCGAGCCGCACCTGCAGACCGTGCTGTTCGTCAAGGTCACGCTGTCGCTGATGCTGGGACGCAACGCCGAGCGTTACCTCGACATCCAGCGTGGTGCGCACCTGCGGCGGATGCGGGAGCTCACCGAGCTGAAGCAGGCCGGCAGCCTGGTCGATGCGCTCCTCGCCGATCATGGCCTGTTCCATCTGGAAGCCGACCTGCGCTGGATGGACATGACCGCGGCCCGGCTGGCGGCCCTGGCGGAAGTGGTGCACCCGTGACCGCCGCCAGCCTGTCCGCCATGCCTGCTCCCCGGGGCTGCCTGATCGAGGCACGTAATGTCGTCTTGTCGTTCGGCCAGACGCCCGCGCTGCGGGGCGCCAGCGTGTCGGTGTCCGCCGGGGAGATCCTGGCCGTGATGGGCCCGAGCGGGTCGGGCAAGTCGACGCTGCTGCACTGCCTGGCCGGGATCCTGATACCCGGCTCTGGGGAGGTCTGGTTTGACGGCCGCCGGGTCGACACCCTGGGCGAGGCGGAACGCAGCGCGCTGCGCCGGGACCGGTTCGGGTTCGTGTTCCAGTTCGGTCAGCTCGTCCCCGAGCTGACCGCCGAGGAGAACGTCGCCCTGCCGCTGCTATTCAGCGGTCTTCGGCGGGCAGCGGCGCTGGCCGATGCTCGGGCCTGGTTCGGGCGGCTCGGCCTCGACGGGCTGGAGCAGCGCCGGTCCGGGGCGCTGTCCGGCGGGGAAGCCCAGCGCGTCGCGCTGGCCCGCGGCCTGGTCGCCCGCCCCGAGGTCCTGTTCGCTGACGAGCCGACCGGGTCGCTGGACTCTCTCACCGGCGAGCACGTCATGAAGCTGCTGACCGCCGCCGCCCGCGAGCAGGGCACCACCGTCATCCTGGTCACCCACGAGCCCCGGGTGGCCGCCTACGCCAACCGCGAGGTCGTTGTCCGCGACGGCAAGGTGACGACGCTGTCGCCGGAGCGGGTCACCTCATGATCCGCTTCGGGCTTCGGCTCACCCTGCGCGGCGGCCGGGAGGCTGCCGTCCGGCTGGCGCTCACCGCGGCTGCCGTCGCGCTGGGTGCCGGCCTGCTGCTGAGCACCCTGGCGGGCATCAACGCCGTCAATACGCAGAATGCCAGGTACGCGTGGCTCAACACGGGCGTCGCATCGATTGCGCCGGCCGGGCCCGCGAGCACGTCCGCGAGCGCCAGCGCGCCAGCGCCCGACCCGCTGTGGTGGCTGCTGCGGGCCGACTACTTCGGCACCCAGATCGTCGGCCGGGTCGATGTCGCCGCCACCGGGCCCAGCTCCCCGGTCCCGCCGGGCATCCCGCACCTGCCCGGCCCGGGGCAGTTCTACGCCTCCCCGGCCCTCAGCAAGCTGCTGCGCTCGACCCCGGCCGCGCAGCTCGGGGACAGATTCCCCGGACGCCAGATCGGCACGATCGGCGCGTCGGCGCTGCCGGCCCCGAACTCGCTGCTCATCATCATCGGCCACACCGCCAGCCAGCTCTCCCGCGTTTCTGGCGCCACCAGGGCCAGCAGCGTCCAGGGCACCGCGCCTAACATCTGTGATGGCCAAACCTGCCTGGTCCGCGTCGGCATCAACGCGAACGGCATCGACCTGATCTTCTCGGTCGTGGCCCTGGCGCTGCTCTTCCCGGTGCTCATCTTCATCTCCGCTGCCACCCGGCTCGCCGCGGCCCGCCGGGAGCAGCGCTTCGCCGCGATGCGCCTGGCCGGCGCGACGCCCAGGCAGGTCTCGGTAGTCTCCGCGGTCGAGTCGACTACGGCCACGATCGCCGGCGTGTCCGCCGGCTTCGCTCTGTTCTTCCTGTTCCGCCCGGCGGTCGCCGCGATTCCCTTCACCGGCTCCCCGTTCTTCCCCGGCGACCTGTCGCTCAGCGTGCCCGACATCCTGATCGTCGCGGTCGGAGTCCCGGCCGCAGCCGCGGTCGCGGCACGGCTCGCGCTGCGGCGGGTGCACATCTCCCCGCTCGGCGTCACCCGGCGCATCACGCCGGCTCCGCCCCGTGCTTACCGGACGATCCCGCTGCTCGCGGGCATTGTCGAGCTCGCCTGCTTCGTCGCCATCGGCCGCCCCGGGGGCACGTCCGGCCAGATAGCCGCGTACCTGCCCGGGTTCCTCCTGATCATGGCCGGGCTGATCATCGCCGGCCCATGGCTGACCATGGCCGGCTCCCGGGTGATGGCGCGGCGCACCAGCCGGCCCGCCAGGCTCATCGCCGCACGGCGGCTCGCCGACAGCCCCCGGGCCGGTTTCCGCGCCATCAGCGGGCTCATCCTCGCCCTGTTCATCACCAGCGTGGCCGTCGGGGTGATCACCACGATGGACGCCAACCGCGGCTTCTCCAGCGGCGGCCCGGTGGCCAGCGCCACCCTGATCGATTGGTTCACTAACCCGGACTCAGCTGGGCGAACGGCGAACGTACCGCCGGTCCCGGCCGCGGTGCTGGCGAAATGGCGCTCCATCCCGGGTGTCCAGGGCGTGTCGCTGACCCATACGAACCCCCTCGGCGTCACCATTCCCCCCGCGAAGCTGGGCCTGCCGGCAGACTGGGGCCCGGTACCCGCGGGCCTGGTCTCGTGCGTCCAGCTATCCCGCACGCCGGCGCTTGGCCGCTGCCCGGCCGGGGCGGCAGCGGCGGTGGTCCCGACGCAACTCCCCATCTCCTTCGGCTCGTCCCAGGCCGCTACCCTCTGGCCCGCGGCGGCCATCTCCGCCCAGCGCTTGCAGCATCTCCCGGTCCTGTCCATCACCGTGGGCACGAACGGATCGGCGTCGGCGATCGAGGGAGCCCGAACCGCCCTTGAGGCCGCCTACCCGGGCGAGAACCTTCCTCCCACCACCATCGGTGAGATCAGGGCCGGGCTCAACTCGACCCTCGCCGGGGAGCAGCAGCTGGCGAACGTGGTGATCCTGATCAGCCTGCCCATTGCCGGCTGCACCCTGGCTGTGAGCATCGCGGCAGGCCTGAGCGAGCGCAAGCGCCCGTTCAGCCTGCTGCGGCTCACCGGTGCCCCGCTCGGCATGCTGCGCCGCGTCGTAGCCCTGGAAAACGCGGTCCCGCTCCTGATCGTCGCCGTGGTATCGACAGGGGCAGGGTTCCTGGCCGCCCAGCTGTTCCTCACCTCGCAGCTGCACTACTCGCTCCGGCCGCCAGGAGCCGAGTACTACGTCGTCGTCCTCGCCGGGCTCGCCGCCTCCCTCGGGATCATTACTTCCACCCTTCCCCTGCTCAACCGGATCACCGGCCCCGAAGCCGCCCGGAACGAGTGAGAAACGAAGAGTGGTTAAGTTCTTCTCCCCGGGAGGGCGGAGAAGTTAACGGATGAAGGTTATCCACAGGCTAGTTCGAGAAGTCCTGGGTCATCCAGACGGTGCCGGCGCTATCCCGGTACACGGCGATCCCGATGTGGTGGAAGGCGCTGCTCAGGATGTTCAGCCGGTGGCCGTCGTCCGGCGGCTTCTCGGCCAGCATGTCATGGGTCAGGGTCACCGCCATCTGGGCGATGGCCGTGGTGGCGGCGGACACCGGGCCGCCTTCGCCGATGTTCTCGCCCGCCGATGTCCAGGTCACCCCGGCGGCGGTCTCGCGCGCGCCGAGCGCAGCCTCGCCGGCGCACTGGTGGGAGAGCCCGCACCCGCTGGCCATCACGGTGTTGTGCCGGGTCGCGCTGAGGTCGAGGCCGCTGCTGATCGTGTAGGCCGGCAGGCCCGCCGCGGCGCGCGCCTGGTTGATGACTGCGAGGACCTGACCGGCGGGGACGCCCTGCTGGCCGCCCGCTGGCCCAGCAGGCGGTGCGGCCGGCGCCGGCGCCGGCGAATGGGAGGGCGGCGGCGCGGCCGAAGTGGCCCGGGTGGCCGAAGGGGAGGCACTGGGCATGGCGCTGGCCGTGGGCGAGGCGGGCGAGCCGATCGAGGCGGCCACCAGTGGCTGCGCGCATGGAACGGAACCCGCCATGGCCGTTGACGCGCACCGTCTCGCGGCCGGATCAGCGCCCGCCGAAGTCGTGGTCTGTGCCGTCTGCGGTCCGAGCGACTCGACCAGGAAGAAAGCCACGATCACCATGACGGGCAGGCTTATCAGCCCGGCCATCCATGCCGCGCGGCGGTTGCTGCTGCGCCGCACCCCTGCGTGGCGCCTCGATTTCCGGGCTGGCATCCCGCCACCTCACGACAGCGCCGCAGGACACCTATAGTCCCGCGAATACACCTATCGGGCGATCATCCTAGCTATGTCCCGCGGTGCGGGCAGGTGATGCGCAGATCCGGTCACGGGTGGTCCGGATGGACCGAGCCGGTCGCGCCGAGCGGCATGATGGCGGCGAGCACGGCACGCTGGGTGGGGAGAGCCTCCCCGTGCCGTTGCGAGCCGGCCTCGGTGAGGCACACGTAGATGCCGCGCCGGTCCAGGTCACACAGTGACCGCTGGACCAGGCCATGCTGCTCGAGCCGGCCGACGAGGCGGGACAGCGCACTCTGGCTCAGGTGGACGGCGTCGGCCAGATCCTGCACGCGGAACTTGCGCTCGTCGTTCTCGGCGAGGCGGTCGAGCACCTCGAACTCGCTGACGCCGAGCCCGTGCCGCTCGCCAAGCTCGCGTTCGAGCGCTGCGCAGACAGCAGCATGACTCGCGGTCAGCGCCCGCCACGCGCCGACGACCTCCGGCAAGCCGCCCGGATCGGCTTGGCCGACATCCCCGGCATGCCACATCATGGCGGGCTGCTTACTGCTCACGGGCGCATCTTAACGCCGCAGACCAATAGATGCAAGTGCATTAAATGCACTTGCATCTATTGCTTGCACATGCATAGAGTTTCGGCCATGACCTCATCTCCCGTTGACCTCGCGTCCGCTCAGCGGTGGAGCCCTCGACTGTGGGGAATCCTGGTCGTGCTGTGCGGCGCGCTCTTCCTGGACGCGCTCGACGTCTCGATGGTGGGTGTGGCCCTGCCCTCCATCCGCGCCGATCTCGGGCTCACGACTTCCTCGCTGCAGTGGGTGGTCAGTGGCTACGTGCTCGGCTACGGCGGGTTCCTGCTGCTCGGCGGCCGGTGGCGGCGGTCATCCTCGCCGCGGCGCTGCGGCTCATCCCCCG
>DAIRVB010000235.1:0-6854 GCA_036803065.1 Streptosporangiaceae bacterium | reverse complement strand
CGCTCGCAGTCCGCAAATCCAGGCCGCACTCGGCACAGAACGCTTTGTCGCCCAGCCGCGGTGATCCGCAGCGCGGGCACTGGCTCGTCATCGAAATGCCTCTTTCCGTAACCCCGCCGCGTCGCCGACGTACAGATCGCCGCTGCCCGAGTCGACCAGGCCGACGTGGTGTTTGGCGTGGCCAGGGGAGTAGTAGCTGTCCAGGCGGCGGCCGCCGCCGAGATCGACCGTCCCGGTGTCTTCGAGGGCCACGATGCGGTCGGCGGGCACCGGGGCGAGCACACCGAAGAGCCGGTCCAGCGCAGCCCCGTAGACCAGCCGGGCGCTGGCCATCAGCCTGCTCGGATCGGCCAGATGCCGCGCACCCAGCTGGTGCACCACGACCTGGGCCGCCGGGAACATCGCGGCGATGTCGCCCGCGCCCCCGGCGTGGTCGAGATGAATATGCGTGACCACCACGGTCACCAGGTCACCCGCGCCGACTCCTAGCTGGCTCAGGGCGTCCCGCACCACCGGCGCAGACGGTGCGGTGCCGGTTTCTACCAGGCATGGCCGGTCGCCCCTGATCAGGTAGCCCGCGGTGATCCCGTCGTAGCCTGCCATCTTGGTGTCGATCTGGAAGACCTCGTGCCCCAGATCGGTGATGTCCGTGGCCTGCTGATCCGGCGCTGTCACCGTCTTACCCGATGTCTTTCTCCCACTACCCCATCATCCCAGTAAGTATCCACGATGAGGAAACTCAGCCGGGCCGACCTCATCATACGGGTTGGCTAGTCGTTCGGGCCGAACGTGCGCAGGACCAGGCCGGTGCGCGGCTTGGGGCCGAACGACGTGGACTTGCGCGGCACCCGCTCGCCGTGCGCCGCGATCTGGATGACGGTCTGGAAGGAGACCGGGTTCGAGATCACCGCGGTACCCCCGGAATCCTCGGTAACGGCGCGAACCGCATCGGCTGCGTCGTGGTCTATCAGCACGTCGCGCTCGTTGTCGGTGATACCCCACAGGTGCCCGATCAGCAGCTGCTGTAGCACCGACGCATCCAGGCTCCGCCAGGATGCCGACGCGCCCGCCGGCATTGACGCCGCGACCTGCACCGGGTCCGGGTGGCTGAGCAGGCGGAAACATGGACCGCCGGCCAGCAGGAACGCGGTGCCTTCGTGCCCGGCCGCGGCCAGCCGCCGCTGCGCGTCGTCCAGGCTGAGGTCAGCGGGCAGGTCTTGCACGGCGAAGGTGCTCTTGGCCAGCTCGGCCGCGCGCTCCGGCGGCAAGCTGGGCAGCACCCGGTGAATCGCGCCCAGCCGTGGCGGGTGGGCCGCGGAGTCGACCAGGAATGCCAGCCCGTAATCCCAGGGTCCAGCGCCCGACGCCCGCATCTCGTCCTGCAAGTCCAGGTAGGCGGCGTACCTGTGGTGACCGTCGGCGATCAGGGCCCGGCGTCCAGCCAGGTCGGCCGCGATCGCCGTTTGCTCGCCGTGGTCGCCGAGTCGCCAGAGCCGGTGGGTCACGTGGTCCTCGGTGGTGATCGCCACCAGCGGCGCACGTTCGGTCGCCACCCGCTCGATAATCTCGGCCGCGGTCGGTCGGTCGCGGTCATCGCCGCCGGCCTCATCGCCGTCGTAGATGAGGAAGATCGGCTCCAGGTTGGCCTGGGTGGCCGCCATCAGCTCTCGCCGGCCCGCGACCAGGCCCGGCATGACCCCCTCGTGCGGCAAGATGCCCACGGACTCGGGCGAGCCCAGTCCGACTAGCGCCACGATGCCGCGCTGCAGCCACCCGGAAGCGGTCCTGCCCTGCCCGTCCAGGCTCGGCTCGTAAAGGCTCTGCTCGTAAAGGTAGAGAGCGGGCATCCGGTCCCGGATGAGCACGCCTGCCGCTAGCCATTCACGCAGCAGGCTGGCGGCGGCCTTGCTTGCGCCGGCGTCCTCGCCTGGCAGGATAAGACGGACAACATTGTACGGATCTGCCGCTCGCAGGTGATCGAGGATGCCGCCGCTGATCACGTCGTACGGTGGTGACGTGACGTTTGCGATGCCGCTCACCCGGTCACGGGCATAGCGGATGCCGCGGAAGGGTGCCAGCACGAGACCGGAACCAGAGTCGGACGGAAGGGTCTGCACACCATGTCAAAAGGATCAAGCGCGGGCAGGGATTCCCATCCGGAGGAAAACTTCCCTGGCCACGCCCTTCCGGGCGAGGCGGAAGACGATGCACACGCCTGGTACCTGCGTGGCATGGAACTGCTGGGACGAGGCAGCCCGGCGGCTGCGGCCCAGGTCTTGCAGCGCGCTTCGGCCGCTGAGCCGCAATCCCGCAGCGTCCGGGAGGCGCTCGCGCGGGCCCAGTTCGACGCGGGCAGGTATGCCGAAGCCGCGGATAATTTCCGGATGATCGTCGAAGCGAGCCCGTCCGACGATTACGCGAATTTCGGCCTGGGGCTCGCCCTGGTCCGGACGGGTGACCATGCCGCCGCGGCCGAGTACCTGGCCCTCGCCGCCGCGATGAGGCCTGAGGCCACCCACTACACCGAGGCGCTGCGTTCCGTGCGCGCGACCCTGCGGGCCAGGGACAAAGCCCGCCAGGCTCCCCAAGGCGGCCCCCAAGACAGCTCCCAAGGCGGGCCCGCGGACGGCCCCGAAGGCGGTGCGGAATGACCACAGGGACGCTGCGGGGCTCCGCCGACCCCCTTGACACCGCCTACGACGTGGCGCTCCTCGACCTGGACGGCGTGGTGTACCTGGGCGGCACCGCGATTCCCGGCGCGGCCCAGGCGCTGCGCAAGGCCGAATCGGCGGGCATGCGGCTGGCTTACGTGACCAACAACGCCTTCAGGACGCCGGCCGCCGTCGCCGCGCTGCTGACGAGTTTCGGTGCCCCGGCCACCGCGCCGGACGTGGTGACGTCGGCTCAGGCCGCCGCCCGCCTGCTCGCCGAGCGTCTCCCGGCAGGTGCCCCGGTCCTGGTCATCGGCGGTACCGGCTTGCGGATGGCGGTGCGGGAACGCGGCCTGCGGCCGGTGAGCACGGTCGCCGACCGGCCGCAAGCGGTCGTGCAGGGCTACTCGCCCGACGTCGGTTACTCCGTGCTGGCTGAAGGCGGCCTCGCGGTGGCCGCCGGCGCCCTGTTCGTCGCGACCAATGGTGATCTCACCCTGCCCAGCCGCCGCGGCCGCCAGCCAGGGAACGGGTCGCTCGTACAGGTGATCGCGACCGCCACCGGCGTGCAGCCGCTGGTGGCAGGCAAACCCGAGCCGCCGCTGCACCGGGAATCCGTGCTGCGGACCGGCGCCAAGCACCCGCTCGTGGTCGGGGACCGGCTCGACACCGACATCGAGGGAGCACGCCGGGTCAGCGCGGACAGCATGCTCGTGCTGACCGGCGTGACCGACCCGGCCGATGCCGTGCTCGCGTCGCCGTCGCAGCGCCCGACGTATCTGGCCGAGGACCTGGCCGGCCTGCTCGAACCGCATCCCGATGTCACGAGCCTGGACGGTGCGTTCAGCTGCGAAGGCTGGACGGCGCGCTGGGCGCAGGAGCATCTGGAGCTGACCGGAGACGGAGAGCGCATCGACGGCCTGCGCGCGCTGTGTGCCGCGGCGTGGGCTACCGAGGGCGTTAGCGCCGAATCGGTGCGCCCCGCGATCGAGCGCCTCGACGGCGCTCGCTGAGATCCGCCCGCTCTAACCAAAGGGGCGACACTGCGGTAACCGCCGTGTAGGCTATGGCGCATGCCAGGCCGCGTAGTCCTCCGTCACGGTGACCACTCAGGTGTCGCCGCGACGATGACGCGCGTGTCCTGTCCTTCGTGTTGTTGCTGACAACGAACCCCAGCTGACCGTTGTCGCCCCGGCCGCCCTCTCAGGGCCCGTCCGGAAACCCTGCTCACGAAGGACCTTCCGTTGACCGCAGACATGTCCGTCGCTCCGGAGATCGCCAGGCTCGCCGAAACCGTCCTGCTCGTTCCCCCGCGGCCGGCGGCGGGCCAGCCGGATGGGCCCGGTGCCCGGCTGACGCTCGGCACGCTGGCCCGCAGGCTGCGGATGATCGCCGCCACGCCGGAGCGATGGTGGGGACTGGTCCGGTTCGACCCGGATCGCCCGGTCAGCATCGCCATCGAGGTGGACCCGGGTTGCCACGCCTGGCTGATGGTGCTACCGCCGGGTGACAGTGGCCAGCCCTGTGATTGCGACGTGGTGACGATGATCGCGGGTGAGGCGATCGAGGGCGCCGAGGCCGGCCCGATCCTGCGCCCCGGCCCGCTGCGGGTGCATGGCCAGCGACATCGGCTGCGCGGGTGGGGGACTGGTTACTCGATCAGCCTGCATGCCCGCGCCTTGGCGCCGGAGACCTGAGGATCACCGGAGCAGGGCCAGCTGCCTGGACTGGGCACCTACGGCAAGGTGAGGATCTCGTAGCCGTCCTCGGTGACAAGGATGGTGTGCTCGAACTGCGCGGTGCGTTTGCGGTCCTTGGTGACCGCCGTCCAGCCGTCCGGCCACATGTCGTAGTCGATCGTGCCGAGGGTCAGCATCGGCTCGATGGTGAACGTCATCCCCGGCTCCATGATCACGGTGGTGTGCGGGTCATCGTAGTGCGGCACGATCAGGCCCGAATGGAACGTCCGGCCGATGCCGTGCCCGGTGAAGTCCCGCACCACGCCATAGCCGAACCGCCGGGCGTACGACTCGATGACCCGGCCGACGGCGTTCAGCGGGCGCCCCGGGGCCACCGCGCGGATGCCGCGCATCATCGCCTCCTGGGTGCGCTCCACCAGCAGCCGCGATTCGGTGTCCACCTGGCCGGCGCAGAAGGTGGCGTTGGTGTCCCCGTGCACGCCGCCGATGTACCCGGTGATGTCGATGTTGACGATGTCGCCGTCGTTGATCAACGTGTCGTCGGGGATCCCGTGGCAGATCACCTCGTTCAGCGAGGTACACAGCGACTTCGGGTAACCGCGGTAGCCGAGCGTGCTCGGGTAAGCGCCGTGGCTGACGAGGAAGTCGTGGCCCACCTGGTCCAGGTAATCGGTAGTGACTCCAGGGGCCACGGCGGCTCCGACCGCCTCCAGCGCCTGGGCGGCCAGCTTGCCCGCGACCCGCATCCGCTCGATGATCTCCGGTGTCTTCACGTCCGGTTCCCCGGTCTTCGGACGCTTCTTGCCCACGTACTCAGGCCGCGTGATCTCCGCGGGGACCTGGCGGGTGGGGGAAAGCCGGCCCGGCTGCAGCATTGTCGCCATGCTTTGCGAGTCTAATGTCCATGGACAACGAACAGCGATGGTGGTTCTGCCTGAAGCATCACACCGTAGAAGATGACGACGGCCCCTGCCCGGGTAAAGACCGGCTCGGTCCCTTCCCCACCCGGGAAGCAGCCAGCCGCGCGCTGGAGACGGTGCAGCGCCGGAACGAGGAGTGGGACGCCAAGGATTAATATTCAGCCCGTCTATGCCGCCGTGATAACTTGCGCCGCCGGGAGAATAGGCTAGTGGCGTGAGCGAAGAACTGCCGGCTACCGCTGAGGCCCGGATGGCGGAAATCCGGGCCAGCGGGACGTGGAGTTCGGCGCTGACCTCCGACGAGTTCGCCGTGATCCGCAGCGTCGGCTTCGAGCCGGCCGGACAGGTGCTCGGCGCCGCCGTCTACAATATCGGTTTCACTGGCGGCTACAACTGCCCCGGGGCCTGGGGATCCTACGGGTACGGTATTCCGGCCCGCACGGTCACCCAGGTGTCGGGCCGCGGCGGCTTCGGGTCGTTCGCCCCGCTGGTCCAGGCGATGTACGAGGCGCGGCACAAGGCGCTGGACCGGATGACGGCCGAGTGCGCCGAGCTCGGCGGGCACGGGGTGGTGGGCGTCCGGCTGACGATCGGGTCGTTCCCGGCCGGCGGCCTGGAGTTCAAGGCCATCGGCACCGCCATCCGCGCGCCCGGCGCCCCGCCGGTGTTCTCCGGGACCAAGGGACCCCGCGGGCGGACCCTCAAGACGCCGTTCACCTCCGATCTGACCGGGCAGGATTTCGCCAAGCTGATCATGAAGGGCTGGGTGCCCGCCGGGCTCGCCCTCGGCATCTCGATAGGCTCCAGGCACGATGACTGGCTGACCGTGGGCCAGACCCGCTGGGGCGCTGGTAACGCCGAGGTGGTCGGCTACACCGAGCTCGTCAACGACGCCAGGCACGACGCGCGGCAGCAGCTGGAGAAAGACGTCAAGCGGCTCGGGGCCGAAGGCGTGGTGATCGCCACCATGGAGATGCGGGTGCGCGAGCGGGAGTGCCCGGTGCAGGAAGGCCGCCGCGACCACATCGTCGAGGCCACCAACATCGGGACCGCGATCGCCAGGTTCTCGGACTCCGAGCAGCGCCACACCCGTCCCACGCTGGCGGTCATGTCGCTCGACCCGCAGCGCCGCCAAGCGGCCAGGATCCGGATTTAACGCACAGCTCATGCACAGGCCGATGAAGCGGAATAAAGCGCAGGAGAGACGATGACCGACCAGCAGAACATAGCGACGGAACTGGACGCCGCGGGCGTCCCGCAGGATGCCATGCGCCGTCTCGCGGAGCTGCAGCCTGGCCGGCCCGGGTCGATCTTCACCTCGGACCTGTCGGTCAACGAGTTCCTGCTGGTGCGCGAGGTCGGGTTCCGGCCGCTCGGCCTGGTGCTGGGCAGCTCGATCTACCACGTCGGGCTGCAGGTGGGCCGCTGGGGCAGCAACCAGGAGCTTGACGTGCTGTCCCAGGCCATGTACCACGCGCGTGAGCTGGCCATGAGCCGGATGGAAGCCGAGGCGGACGCGCTGCAGGCCGACGGCATCGTGGGGGTCCGGCTGGACGTGGAGATGAAGGAGTTCGGCAACGACA
>DAIRVB010000234.1:5479-6855 GCA_036803065.1 Streptosporangiaceae bacterium | reverse complement strand
CCTGGTCGCCAACAACCCGCTGCGGCTGGGCGGCTGCCTGGACGCGATCTCGGCCGAGAAGGCGGCCCGCTTCGTGCGGATGTGCGACGCCTTCGGCGTGCCGCTCGTGGTCGTCGTGGACACACCTGGCTACCTGCCCGGTGTCGGCCAGGAGTGGGATGGCGTGGTGCGCCGCGGGGCAAAGCTGCTGCACGCGTTCGCCGAGGCCGTGGTGCCCCGGGTGACGCTGGTGACCCGTAAGGCGTACGGCGGCGCGTACATCGCGATGAACTCCCGCTCGCTGGGCGCGACCAGGGTGTTCGCGTGGCCCGGCGCGGAGGTCGCGGTCATGGGCGCGGTGGCGGCCATCCGGATCCTGCACCGGCGCACGCTCGCCGACGTGCCCGCCGACCAACTGCACGAGGCCGAGACCAGGCTGGCCGAAGAGCATGAGCAGGAGGCGGGCGGCCTGGAGCGGGCGCGGGCGCTCGGCGTCATCGACGAGATCATCGAGCCTGCCACGACCCGTGCGGCGCTGGCCCGCGCCATTGCCGAGGCACCCCAGGTGCGCGGCAGGCACGGCAACATCCCGCTCTGACGAGAGGCAGCCCCGATGCGCCTGCTGGTGGTCGAGCACCAGCCTGACGCGCCGGCCGGCCTGGTGGCCAGCTGGGCGGCAGGCCGCGGGCTGGCCGTGACCACCCTTCGCCCCACGGCCGGCCAGCCGCTGCCGCGGTCCTTCTCGCCCGGCGACGCCGTCGTCGTGCTTGGCTCCGAGGAGACCGCTTTCGACGATTCGAATCCCTGGCTCGCCGACGAGCTGGCGTTCGTGGGGACCGCGCTGGATGGTTCCGTTCCGGTGCTTGGGATTTGTTTCGGGGGTCAGGTGCTCGCGCGCGTCCTCGGCGCGCGCGTGTACCGGCTGGACGTTCCCGAGATCGGCTGGGTGTCGGTGACGAGCAAGCAGGACGAGCTGCCTGAGGGACCCTGGCTGGCGTGGCACCGTGACGGGTTCGAGCTGCCGGCGGGCTGCCGTGAACTGGCCCCGGGCGTGGCGTCACTGCAGGCATTCAGCCTGGGTCCGCATGTCGGCCTGCAGTTCCATCCCGAGGTGACCCGGCCGATCGTGGCCGCGTGGATCGCGGGCGCTGACCCGCCGCTGGACCCGGCCCAGGCTGAGCGGATCCTGCGCGACGGTGACAGCGCCATGGAGGCGGCCGCGGCCAACGCCGCGACACTGTTCTCGGCCTGGCTCGACGGAGCCTTCGCGACCCCCTGACCGCGCCGGAGAAACGCTGGCGCGTGAACCGGGGCGCCGGCTGCGCGCGGATGCGGTGGCTGGGCCCCGGCGCGGCTCGGGGTGATGGGGCGGAAAAAGCTCCCTGACACCAATTCTC
>DAIRVB010000234.1:0-5469 GCA_036803065.1 Streptosporangiaceae bacterium | reverse complement strand
CGGCGCGGCTCAGGGATAATGGTGGCTTGGCCGTTGTTAGCGCTCACCGAGGAGAATTGGTGTCAGGGAGCTTTTTCCGCCCCATCACCCCGAGCCGCGGCAAGCCAGCCGAGATCGACATCAGCGTCGCGCACCCGGCGCGGGTCTACGACTACTGGCTGGACGGGAAGACCAATTTCGCTGCTGACCGAAAGGCAGCTGAAGAGGTGATGGCCGTCCAGCCGGGCATTCGCGCGGGCGTCCGGGCCAACCGTGCGTTCCTCGGCCGCAGCGTCCGGTTTCTCGCCGCGGACGCCGGGATCAGGCAGTTCCTCGACATAGGCACCGGGATCCCGACCGACAGCAATACCCATGAGGTCGCTCAGGCGGTCGCGCCGGAGTGCCGGGTGGTCTATGCGGACAACGACCCGATCGTGCTGGCCCACGCCAGGGCGCTGCTCACCAGCACCAGCGGCCCCACGGCCTACATCGACGCGGACCTCAGGGACACTGACACCATCCTCGAGACCGCGAAGAATACGCTCGACTTCGGGCAGCCGGTCGCCGTCATCCTCTTGCTCATCATGCAGTTCATCCCGGACTCCGACGACCCGTACGCCTTGGTCAGCCGCTTGCTCTCGGCGGCCGCGCCGGGCAGCTACCTGGTGCTCTCGCAGCCAGCCAGCGACATGGACGCTTCAGCCGGGGCCAAGGCCGTGCGGCGGTACAACGAAACAGTCGCCACCCCGCAGACCCACCGCAGCCGAGCCGAGATCTTGCGCTTCTTCGACGGCCTGGACCTGCTGGAACCCGGCCTGGTGCCGCTCAACCGGTGGCGTCCCGAGGGCGGCACTCCTGATGCCGGCCCCGACATCCCGGCCTATTGCGGGATCGGCCGCAAGCCCTGACGGCGCACGGAGCGACCCAGGGCCGCGGCTCCAGGTCAGCGGTCGCCGCCGGGCTGCTCCCCGACATGACGGGAGAGAGCGGCTGCGATCTCGGCCACGCGCCCGGCGCTGACCTCATCCACTTCCGGCACGCCCAGCAGGCCGAAGATCCTCGGCCCGCGCAGGCTGTCAGCCAGGTCGGCTGGGCGCGGCATGATGTGGAAGTGGACGTGCCCGAATCCCGGCGCCTCGGCGAACTGCGCGACGTAGGTCTTCTGGCAGCCGGTGACCGCGTGCAGGGCCCGTGACAGGCGGACCTGCCAGGTGCCAAGGACCGCCGCCTCCTCGTCCGTCAGGTCCGCGATCGAGGTCACGTGCCGCCTGGGCACGAGGACGAGCCAGCCCGGAAGTCCGGTGCCGATAGCGTGCGAAACCCGCCATAATCCATCGGCGGCGATCCGCTCGTGCGGCGCCGCGGCCGGGTCGGCGTCACGGCGGCAGGTGTAGCACTCGGAGGCGCCCATAAACGGGACCATACCGGCCGACCGAGGCATGCGCCGCAGGAATGCCGCTGGCATTCCCGCTGGCATGCGCCGCAGGAATGCCAGCGGGCTGACGGCAGTTCACGCGACTAGGCGCGCCGGATCACCCATGGTGCGCCCCACAACCATCGGGAGCACCCGTGACCACTCCGCTCACCAAATCCCTCTACACCGCCAGGGCCACCGCGACCGGCGGCCGGGCCGGGCATGCCGTTTCCGATGACGGCATCCTCGACGTGAACCTGCAGCCGCCCAAGGAGATGGGCGGCCCCGGCGGCGCCACCAACCCCGAGCAGCTTTTCGCCGCGGGTTACGCGGCCTGCTTCCAGAGCGCGCTTGGCGTGGTCGGCCGCCGCGAGGGCGTGGACACCAGCGACTCACTCGTCGAAGCAGACGTCAGCATCGGCCCGGTCAAGGGCGGCGCATACGGGCTCGCGGTCAAGCTGCGGGTCACTATTCCCGGGGTCGACCCGGAGCAGGTCCGCTCGCTGACCGAGGCCGCGCACCAGGTCTGCCCGTACTCGAACGCCACCCGTGGCAACATCGACGTCACCCTAGAGGCCGGCTGACCCGGCCCCGTCCCCTCAGGCGGGTGAGCGGGCGGCCGGGATCCGGGAGTAGGCGTCCAGGACCAGGTCCCAGAAGCCGGGTACGTCGACCGACATGGCGACGAGAGCGTTGCGCTCGGCCTCGGCCGCCGTGAAATCGGTCACCGTCATGCCGGCCGTCCACCGGCCGGCGGTCTCCACCTCCACCCGGGCGGGCAGGCACCCGAACAGGCTGGGCGCGGCGACCAGGGCCAGCGCGCACACGTCGTGGACCGCTGGCCCGTCAGCCGCCCCCGGTGCCCGGCCCAGCGTGGCGGCCGCCTCGTGCCGGTACCCGGACAGCGCGGGCAGCAGCAGGCCGGCCCCGAGCCGGCCCAGGCCCCGCATCCGCTCCTGGACAGCGGCCGTGGCCCGGGCGAGGTACGTCACGTCCAGTCCGACCATGGTGACCGTCCACCCGGCGCCGAACACGATCGCGGCGGCCTCGGGATCGGCGGCGATATTGAACTCCGCCGCCGGGGTGACATTCCCGCGGCCGGCCGAGCCGCCCATGATGACAAAATCCCTGACCCGGGTGACGAGCCGCGGCTCACGCCGGACGGCGAGCGCGATATTGGTCAGCGGGCCAGTCGCGACCAGGGTGATCTCCCCGGCTGCCGCGCCGATGGTGTCGATCAGGAAGTCCACGGCATGCCCCTCGCGCGCACCCGACGCAGGCGGCGGGAGGCGCGCCGCCCCGAGCCCGGACTCGCCATGGACATGCCGGGCATCCAAGACCGAGCGGAGCAGCGGCACCGGGCTGCCGGCCACCACGGGTACCTCGGGGCAGCCGACGAAATCGCGGACGCTGAGGGCATTGGCCGTGGTTGTCGCCAAGTCCACATTCCCGCCGACAGTGGTCAGGCCCAGCAGTTCCAGTCCGGGATGACCGCACGTGAAGGCGATGGCGAGGGCATCGTCAATTCCCGGGTCACAGTCGAGAAGTATCTTCCGAGACGCGGCCCGGTCCGGGGCGGATGCGATCACGCAGCCAGGCCCGACTCCTCAATCAGCGTCCGCACGCGAGCGTACAGGGCACTGACCTGATCGGCCGTGACGTCTGACCGGATAGCCGTTACCACGGGAAATCCGTCACGCAACGCCTGGCGCATGAGCTGCGCGGTCGCCATGGCCAGCCCTGGCGGCCACTCATCGGGAAGGTTGACCTCGACCATCATGACGCCTCCTCTAAGGCGCTCTCCCATTCCGCGGCTTCAGATGCCGCACGGCCCGCAGGGAGAGGTCTGCCATATGCATCGTAGGGCCGCCGGAGCCAACCGGGTACTGTCAGAGCGGCCTGGTGCCACGGCGGCCGGCCGCGGCACCAGGCCGGCTCAGCCGGTGGCGTGCAGCCAGCGGACCGGAGCGCCCTCGGCGGCACACCGGAACGGCTCGAGCTCGTCGTCCCACGGCCCGCCGAGCAGCCGGCCAAGCTCGTTTTCCAGCGAGCCGCCGGACGACGCCGCGGCGGCCAGCGTAATCGCCGCGCGCAGCCTGCTCTCAGGGATCACGATGTCGCCGTTCGCGCTCGTTATCGCCGAGAACGTGCCCAGCCCCGGCGTGTAGCTGTAGCGCACGGCGTCGCAGCCCGGGCTCGCCTCCTCGGTCACCTCGAAGCGCAGCCTGTTCCAGCCGGACAGCGCGGACACGATGCCGGCCGCCGTGCCCGCGCGCCCCTGCCAGCTCAGCTCGGCGCACATCGACCCCGGCGCCGCAGGCTGATTGACCCAGGGCAGGCTCACGGCCATGCCAAGAAGCCCGGCTGCCGCCCACTCAACATGCGGGCACATCGCCGGGGGCGCGGAATGGATCTGCAGCACGCCACGTACGGACACCAGACCTCCTTGCGAGCGACCGAGGTGCGTCTTCCCCAACGACCTCGGTACCCCGCAGCGAAGAAATCTGGTTTCCCCGGCGATGCGATCCGCGTTTCCTGCGTCGTATTCTGCCTCACCGCGCCCGCCGCCACCAGTATTCACGGCATGTTGCCCGGCATGATGTAGTGGGCAGGTGATCCCCCGACGCGGGGCACCCTCCCCGCCAGCCACCCCTGGCCAGCTAGGCGAGCGCGACATCGCCGGGCTGGTGTTCGTCGGCGAGATGTACGGCGTCCAGCTTGACCAGCTTGCCACAGTGCTCGGGATGACCGAGCAGCGGGCGGGCGGATTCGCGTTGCGCTGGCGGCGGCTGCGATACGCGGAGTCGGCCCGGCGGGGCCCGGGCCGCCCGTGGATCTGGCTGACCCGCGCCGGGCTTGGCCTGTGCGGCCTGCCGTACACCGCGACAGCGCCCGCCCTGTCCAGGCTCGCGCATATCCGCGCGGTCACCGCCGTCAGGCTCGCCATGCAGGCCACGGCCGGCTACGCCGAGGCTGACGCGTACTGGCGCAGCGAGCGGCGGCTGCGCGCCCGGGCCGGCGGCCGGGTGGGATTACGCGAGCACTTCCCGGACGCGGAAATCCACTGGCCGGACAGCGCCGCCGTCGCCTGGGCCGGGGAGTGCTGGGCGGTCGAGGCCGAACTCACCCGCAAGACCGTCGCCCGGACCGCCGCCATCATGACCGAGATCCTCACCCGGACTGGCGATTACGGCTGCCTGGCTACCGATGCGCGGGTGCCGGGCCGCGAACCACGCCACGCCCGCGTCCTTTATCTGTGCTCTCCTGCCGCCCGGCGAACCGTGTGCCGGGCCCGGGACTCGCTCGCCGGGCTCGCGGCCCGGGTGGAGATCCGCGACCTGCCCCCCGGAGCCGCCACATGATCCGCCGCTACCTCGGCTTCCTGGTGCTGCGCGCCATGGTCCGCCTGCTGGCCAGGGTGATCAGGGCGCTGGTAATCGTTGCGCTGATTCTGGCGGCAGCACCAGTCTCGGTGGTCGCGGCTTACTCCGCGACCCTGGCCTGGTTACTGGGCTGGCCACCGCGGCACCTCTACCGCGCGGCCCTGTACTGCGTGCCCATGCTCGCCGCGTGGCTGGCCGCCACCGCCGTGGCCACCCGGTCGTGGGCCCGGGTCGCCGCCGCACCGCAGGTGGCTTGGCTCGCCATGTGGCACGACGCCGCGGCTGGCTCATACGCGCTGGCCGCGGTCACCATCGCGCCGGCCGCGGTCCCGCTCGGCCTGGTCGTGGGCGGGATCGGATGGCGCTACCGGATCTACTCCATGGAGGCCGGCACCGGCGGGCTCACTCCCAGCGCGCCCGCGGCCTTCGACCTGCGGCAATGGCGCCATCAGGTACGCTCCGCCCGGGCCAGGATCGCTGCCCCCGGCTCGGTCCCGCTCATGTCCCGCAACGGAACCATCCTGGCCGGTGCCGTCATCAGGGCCATCCACCATCCGCAGGTGCCCTTGGCCCGCATCCCGTACTCCCGGCTGCGCTCCCACCAGGTCGTCATCGGCACCTCGGGAACCGGCAAGACCACCCTGCTGCTGCGCCTGTGGGCCGGGTTCATGGCCGTGGGCCTGCAGCGGCACG
>DAIRVB010000233.1:0-6864 GCA_036803065.1 Streptosporangiaceae bacterium | reverse complement strand
AGGTCAAGGCGTTCATCGTGGCCGCGCCCGGCGTCGTCCCCGGCTTCGCCGAGTTGCGGGCACACGCGGCCGCCCGGCTGGCCGCGTTCAAGGTGCCCCGCTACTGGCAGCTCATCGACGAACTGCCGCGCACCCCGACAGCGCGGGTAGCCAAGCACCGGCTGCCCCAGGGGCATCAGCCAGGAGAATACGACGCCGAGGCCGTCCCCGGCTGATGCCCCGGGGGTGTGATGTCAGATGCGGAAGAACAGGTTCAGGAACCGGCCGGCGACGTCCAGGTCACCACGGACGGTGCCGGAGTTGCTCCGGCCGAACGCGGTGAGGACCAGGCTGCCCGGGTCAAAATCGATCACCGTTGGCAGGTCGCTGACGTCGCCCTGCCCGTAGGACATGCCCTTGTCGGCCACGTCGATCCGGTAGCTGCCCGCGTTCCGCCCGGAGACGGTGATACCGAGGCTGAACGGGGATGGGTCGTTATCCGCGCGGACCGTTGACTGCCAGATGATGAACATGAACGGCACCAGCAGGTCGGCCGCGTCCGCCGGGAGGCCGTGGGCCCGCCCGGAGCCCTGCCGGATGTCCCAGGAATGCACCGTGAAGTCCATCAGCTGGCCGGCCGCGTAGATGAACGCTGGCACCGGGCCCATGTAGCTGTGCGGGACGATGAGGCCCGTCCACTCCTCGGCGGTCAGCGGCTCAAGGATCCCCATCATCCGGTCGAAGTCGGCCCGCGCCCGGGCAATCAGTTCCTGTTGTGACAAGTCCCGGAACTCGGTCGCCGCCTGACCGGCCAGCTCGTGCATGACAGCGAGGCCGTGCGCGGTGGCCTCGGCGCCGCTGCGGGCCGTCTCGAAGGCGGCGAAGTAGCCCTCCGTCGTGTCCACGATGTGGCCCACCACGTCCCGGACGGCCCAGCTCTCGCAGGCCGTCGGAGCTTCCCAGATACCAGGCTGCTCCGCCATCTCGAACAGCCGGTTAGCCTCCTCGCGGACAACTCGCAGAATCGTGTCCTTACCCTCGTAGGACATCGCGTCCCAAGCACTCATTACCGTCCCACCTCTCTGTGATCCGGACAGTACGAACGACAGCGCACAGGGGCGCGGTGTGTCAAGGCCCCGCGGATAGCTTCCTCGTAGTTTCCGGTTACGCTGGCGCCGGGAACTCATAACAGGATCATCGTGCCGAAGGGTGTGATCGTGACCGGCGAATGGTTCCGCGGCATTTCCCCCAGCAGGGAGGCGCCGCCGGAGATCGACACCAGCGTCGCCCATCCGGCCCGGGTATATGACTACTGGCTGGGCGGCAAGGACAATTTCGCCGCTGACCGGGAGGCCGGCGAGCGGGTGATCGCCGCGCAGCCCGCGATCCTGGATGGTGTCCGGGCGAACCGCGCCTTCCTTGGCCGGGCGGTGCGGCACCTGGCGGTGGAGGCCCACATCGAGCAGTTCCTCGATCTGGGCACCGGCATCCCGACCGCCAACAACACTCATGAAGTGGCCCAGGGCGTGCTGCCCGCGGCCCGGGTCGTTTACGTGGACAATGACCCGATCGTGCTGGCTCATGCGCGGGCGCTGCTGATCAGTACCCGCGGCCCGACGTCTTACATCGACGCCGACGTGCGGGATACGTCGGCGATCCTGCAAGCCGCTCAGCGAACCCTGGACTTCAGCGAGCCGGTCGCGGTCATGCTATTGATGATCATGCATCTGATCCCGGATTCGGATGACCCGTACGGGATTGTCAGGCGGCTGCTCGACGCCGTGCCGTCCGGCAGTTACCTCGTGCTCTCCCACCCAGCCAGTGACATCGACACCGCGGCTGCGGCCAGGGCCGCACAGCGTTACAACAAGCTGGTCGCGACCCCGCAGACGCGGCGCAGCCGGGCCGAGGTGACCAAGTTCTTCAACGGCCTGGACCTGCTCGACCCGGGCGTCGTCCAGACCGACCAATGGCGTCCCGAGCCGGACGCCGATCCCGGCGGCAAGGCCCCGGGCTACGCGGGCGTGGGCCGCAAGGCCTAGTTGCCCTCCGGGCGTCCCCCAGGAGCGGGGCGCCTCCAGGAGCGGCACCGCACCGGAGTAAGTGGCGCGGGACAGGGAAGACGGCCGGGGTAATGTGGCGGCACCTGCTTAACCTATTAAACAGATCGAGATAATATGTTACTATTCATCCGCAGCTGTACCGTGCGCGAAGGAGGCCTCCGTGGCTCTGCCGGACTTCCTGATCATCGGTGCCCCGAAGGCGGGCACCACCGCACTTCACGCTGCCCTCGCCCGGCATCAGGCGCTCTTCATGTCGCCGGTCAAGGAGCCGAAGTTCTTCCTGACCGATGGCCCGCCGCCCACCCGGGGCGGGGGACCGGGTGACATCCCGACCTACCGCGAGCACATCTGGCGGCGAGCGGACTACGAGGCACTCTTCGCCGACGCCCCGGCCGGCGCGTTGCGCGGTGAGTCGACGCCGTTCTATCTCTACGACGGGCAGGCGCAGCGCCGGATCCGGGACCTGATCCCGGATGTCAAGATGATCGCGATGCTGCGCGACCCGGTGGAACGCGCGCACTCGAACTGGACCCACCTATGGTCGGCCGGGCTCGACCCCATCGATGACTTCGTCGCGGCCTGCGCGGACGAGGACCGCCGGATCGCCGCGGGCTGGGCCCAGTTCTGGCACTACACCAGGCTCGGCCGGTACGGCGAGCAACTAGAGCACCTGTACACGCTGTTCCCGCGGGAGCACGTCCTGGTGCTCCGGTACGGGGCACTGGTCGACTCTCCGGCCGAGACGCTGGACACCATCTGCGCCTTCCTTGGCGTTCCGCCGGGGGTCGTCACCGAGGTGCCCAGGGAGAACGTCACAGCTCACCCTGAGCGCTCGTTCAGCCATCTGGCGGTTTCCCAGGCGGTCCGGGCCATCACGGCGGCCGGCCGGCACCTGCCGGGGACGGCGGCGACGGCCATGGCCCGGCCGCTTGAGCGCATCCTGCAGCAGAAGGCACCCAGCCGGCAGCCGCTCACCTGGGAGCAGCGCCAGGCCCTGCTGCCGTACTTCGACACCGACGTCCGGCTGCTGGGGAAGGTCACCGAGTCGGATTTCAGCGACTGGCTGCAGCCCAGGGAGCGTTCCGGCGGCCTGGTGGGGGAGCGGCCTCCAGGCCAGCGGCAGGCGCGTAACGGCCGTCCCCAGGGCCGGCCCTGAGCAGGAGGCCGCGGCGTGCCGCGGCCAGCCGGGTGGGCCGGTTCAGTGGATAAGCGGAGTTCGGTACGCAGGTCGTGCGCGCCGTCCGGCCCGGTCATCTCGTAGTAGAGCCGCCGCGAGCCATCGGGCAGGGGGAGAATGTCCAGGTAGCGCAGCCCGCCGTTGGCGTGCGGCGACCGGGCCCACGGGACGGATCCCAGCGCCGACAGGCCCGTAGGGTCGGTCCCCGTCGCGATTCCGGTGCGCTCCTCGTAGTTCTCGGCCGCGCTGGCGCGCCCGTCGTAGTAGGCCACGATGGTGCCGCCCAGGTAGCAGACGGCGCTGACCCTGGTGCCCCGCGAGTCCCACAGGCCGGGCCGGCCGTTCAGCGCGGTCCCCTGCCAGGTCCACTCCCGGCCGTCGTGACTGGTGGCGTGGTCGGTAGCCATCTGGTCCGCCTCGTCAGGATCGGCCAGCGGATGGCACGACGCCCAGAGCCGCCACATCCCGTCCCGGTGCACGATCACCGGATCCTTGACCGCCGTCTTGGTGTCGCCCGGCAGCACAACCTGGCTGCTGTGCGGGTTGAATTCGGCCGGGTGGGCCGCCTCGATCAGCTCAACTCGCCAGTGCTTGGTGCCCGGGGTAGCGCAGCTGAGGTAGAGCCGCCAGGCCCCCTCCGGGGTGCGCACGAGCGACGGCCGTTCCAGTGAGTCGGTGCTCATGAGTTCGCGGCCGATACAGAGCAGCGTCTCGAAGTGCTCGCCGTCGGCGGACCGGGCGATGGCCACGGCGTAACCGCGGCCGTGGCCGATCGGGCGGCGCATCCGGTAGGCGAGGTAGATGCCGTCATCGCCGAGCGCGGCGCTGGGCGCTCCCGCCCAGTAACCGGTCCCGCTTCCCGGGGGCTCGATGGCCACCACGGATCGCTGCGGCTCCGGCAGCAGGATGTCAGCGGGAAGCCCGGATTCCCCTATAAGCATATAGGAATTATAGACATAGTCAGCTCCTCGCCCGGGCCGGGAGGCAACATCCGGTGACGTGTGCTGCGTCCAGGCCTCGCGCGCCGTGCCGCAGCGCGCTGCTCGGGCCACGCCGCGCGGCGGCGGCGGCAACCAGCTACGTCGGTCGAAGCATACTCTGGTAAACGGTGATCAAGGCGGCCTTCTGCTCGTCGCTCAGCCGCTGATCGGCGCGGATAGCCGCTTCTGCGTCCGGCGCGGACGGCGCGGAACCAGCGTCGGCGGCCTTGGCCGCGGCGAAGCCGTCCGGAGACAGCAATCCCGCTTCCGCGAGCAGCGTCTCCGCGGAAACGTTGAGCGCGGTGGACAGGAGCTTGAGGACGCGGACGGACGGCTGGTGCAGCCCGCGCTCGATCTGGCTCAGGTACGGATTGGACAGGCTCGTCAGCTCCGCCAGCTGGCGCAGGGACAGGTTGGCGAGCTTGCGCTGGCTGCGGATGAAGGCGCCGAGAGCCTCCGTCTGCGCCGCCCACGGATCTGGCACCGGAAACCCCGTCCTTTGGTGAAGCAGTGCGGTTCGAGCGGAAGATATTCGCTAAGTATAGTATGCATCGGGCATGGCCGCCAGGAACGTGCGAGCGCGGCGAACCGGGAAACCCTGGTTCGCCGCGCGGCTTTGTTGGTTACTTGGCGTGGGAGTCGGCCTTCCTGGCGGAAGCGGCGGCGCCGTCCTTCTTGGCCGCCACCGGCCCGGTCACCTCGAGCACGCTCTCGGCGAACTTCCGCTGGCTGGCGAGCAGCTGCTCGGCGAAGTCGTAGGCACTGGCCACGAGCTCCTCGGGCTTGGGCAGCTTGTCAGTAAAGGGCAGGCTGGGCGTCGGGATCGACGGCGTGATCGACTGGACCGCCTCGGTCCAGGTCTTGATGGCATCGACAACGGCGTCCTGGCTCTTGCGAACGGTGTCCAGGATCTGGCCCTGAATCTCATGGCCAACGGTGCGGGAATCAGTCATTTCTTCCTCCTCGAGATGGTCTGTATGCTTACTATACTACGCGCTCTGGATGATTTGTCAAGCGCGGAGAACGGGGGCTGGCGCCGCGCGTCAGCCGTGGATGTAGTCGCCGGGCGCGTCGCCAAGCGCCGGGTAGCGCTTGCTGCCGATGGACGGCGGCTTTACCTGCGCGCCGGACCGCCGCTTCGCCCAGGCGGCCCAGTTCTCCCACCATGAACCCTGGATGATCTTCGCGCCCTCGCGCCACTGCGCCGCGGAGGCATGGCCGTCCTCGCTCACTTCGTGCCAGGCCTTGGGCCCGGGCGGGTTGACGATGCCGGCGATGTGCCCTCCGCTGGACAGCACGTACCGCACCTGGCCGCCAAGCAGCCCGATGGTCTTGTACGAGGCAGTCCACGGCACGATGTGGTCGTTCACCGCACTAACCACATACGTGTCGGCCTTGATCTCCTTCAGGGACAAGTGCTGCCCGGCCAGTTCCATCTCGCCCTTCGCGAGCTGGTTGTGGAGGTAGAGCGAGCGGAGGTAGAAGGAGTGCATGGCCGCTGGCAGGCGCGTGCTGTCAGAGTTCCAGGCGAGGATGTCGAAAGCTGGCGGCTGCTGCCCCATCAGCCAGTTCGTCGCCACGTAGCTGAAGATGAGGTCATTCGCCCGGAGCATGTCGAACGCGGTCCTCATGTCTGACGCTTCAAGAAAGCCCTTGGCCTCCATGTGATGTTCCATCCGGGCCACCGTCTTCTCGTCGGTGAAGACCCCGAGCACGCCCGGCTCGCTGTAGTCGAGCAGCGTGTTGAGCAGGGTGATCGAGCCGATGCGGTCATCATCGGTTTTGGCGAGATAGGCGGCGAGCATCGCGGTCAGGGCGCCGCCCAGGCAGAGCCCGGTAATGTTGATCTTGTCAGCCCCGGTGATGTCGGTCATCACGTCGAGCGCGGCTCGCGGTCCCTCGATGAGGTAGTCATCCAGCCTCACCCCGCGCATGTGCTCATCTGGATTGCGGTACGAGATCGCGAAGACCGTATGTCCGTGCTGCACGGCCCACTCGATGAAGCTGCGGCCGGGCGCGAGGTCCATGACGTAGTACTTGTTGATCCATGCCGGACTCATCAGTATCGGGATCGCCCCGACCTTGGGGGTCTGCGGTGCGTACTGAATGAGCTCCATCAGGTCGCTCTTGTAGACGACTTTCCCGGGGGTCGCCGCCATGTTCTTTCCCAGCACGAACGGCCGCGTGTCGACCTGGCTTGGGCGCCCGCCGTTGTTGGTCAGGTCATCCAGGAAGTTGCGGGCCCCGGCGACCAGGCTGCCGCCGCCGGTCTCGAACGCCCGCTTCATCGCCGCCGGATTGGTGGCCAGGAAATTGGTCGGGGCGAGCGCGTCGAGCAGGAATCCGCTCATCAGCCGCGCCTTCCCGTCGCTGACCGGATCGCCACCCCCGGCGTCGAGCAGGTCGTCGTTGAACTGTCGGAACGCCAGGTAGGCCTGACGGAGTCCGGCGAACCCGGGGTTGTCCTCCCAGGTAGGGTCCGTGAACCGCTTGTCCGCACTGAGCGGGATGGGCGGCGCGGCGCTCACCCCGGCCGACCGCGCCACCATGAACTGGGCGATCCTGGTCAGGGTGGTGCCGAGACGCAATCCCGCCTCGGCGAACTCGCCTGGGCGCTGCAGCGCCCTGTTCAGCACCTCGACCATTGAGCCGCCGAAGCTTGCCA
>DAIRVB010000232.1:0-6908 GCA_036803065.1 Streptosporangiaceae bacterium | reverse complement strand
GCCACCTGCGGCTGGTTGATGATCGGGGTGTCGAACAGGGCACCACGGCTGCCCGTGTTGGTGAGCGTGAAGGTCCCGCCCGCCAGGTCGTCCGGGCTGACCTGGCCGGCCCTCGTGCGCTGCGCGAGATCGGCGATCTTGCGGGCCAGCCCGCCGACGTTCAGGTCGCCCGCATTGCGGATCACCGGCACCATCAGGCCGCGGGCGGTGTCCACCGCAACGCCGAGATGCTCAGCATCGTGGTAGGTGACCTGACGGCCGTTCGGGTCGATGATCGCGTTGAGCCTGGGGTGGACCTTCAGCGCCTCGACCGCGGCCAGCGCGAAGAACGGCAGGAATGACAGCTTGACGCCCTCACGCGCTTCGAAGTCCGCCTTGGCGCGGTCCCTGAGCCGGGAGATCGCGGTGACATCCGCCTCCACGACCGTGGTGAGCTGCGCGGAGGTCTGCAGCGACTCGACCATGCGGCGGGCGATCAGTTGCCTGGCCCGCGACATCGGCTCCGTTGTCCCGCGGAGCGCGGAAGGCTCGACGGGACGCCGGGTCGGCGCGGCGGGCCCTGCGGCCGGTGCGGCGGGGTCGCCCTGGGCCGCGGGTGCGGCTTGGGCGGGCGCCGGCGGTGCCGGTGCGGCCGGGGGTGCTGGCGGCTGTGGTAGCTGCGTGGGCTGAGGGAACTGGGCCGGTCGCGGCGGCGCCTCGGCCGTTCCGCGGACGGTCCGGGCGGCGTCGAGGACATCCTGCTTGCGGATCCGGCCGCCGACGCCCGTCCCGGCGAGGGCAGCCAGGTTTACGCCGTGCTCGGCGGCCAGCTTGCGGACCAGCGGGGTGACATAAGGCCCGTCGGCGCTGGTCAGTCCCGGGGAGGCCGGCTGGGCTGGGCCGTTCCCGGCCGGAGCGGGCGGTGCCTGCTCGGCTGCGCCCGGCGCGGGCGCGGGCGGCGGCGCCGGCTGGGCGGGCGGCGTAGCGGAGGCCGGCCCGGGCCGCGGCGGCGGTGTCCACGCCTGCCAGGATGACGGGGCCTGCTCTGGATCGGCAGGGGCCGCTGCGGGCTGGACAGGTGGCTCCGGCTGGGCCTGGGGGACCGGCGCCGGCGGAGAGCCGGCCTGGCCGCCGAGGTCAGCCGGCGGCCCAGCCGGCGGGATTCCCTGCGGCGCCGCGGGCTGCTCGCCGTACTGCGGTGCGGGGGGGCTGCTCGCCGTACTGCGGTGCCGGAGGCTGGTCGCTGTACTGCGGTGCGCCGGCGTACTGCGGCGCGGCGGGCGCGTCGCCCTCGGCCCCGGTCTCGTCGATCACCGCGAGTTCGGCACCCACCGCGACCGTCTCGTCCTCGGCGACGGTGATGCCGCGCAGCACGCCCGAGACCGGTGAGGGGATCTCGGTGTCAACTTTGTCCGTGGAGACCTCGAGCAGCGGCTCGTCCGCCTCCACCCGCTCGCCTTCCTTCTTCAGCCAGCGAGTGACAGTGCCCTCGGTGACGCTCTCGCCAAGCTGGGGCATGGATACGGAGACCGACATGGCTTCCCGTGACTCCTTCGTTGTTCAGGGCTCACAAATGCTCGGGGCGTGGTGCATGGCTTGCGCGCCGGACCGGATTCTGGTCATGCGTGCACGTGCAGGGGCTTGCCGGCCAGCGCGAGGTGCGCTTCGCCGATCGCCTCCGACTGGGTTGGATGCGGATGGATGAGCTGGGCCACGTCCGATGGCTGCGCGTCCCAGTTGTAGATGAGCTGGCCTTCGGCGATGAGCTCGCCGACCCGTGCGCCGACCAGGTGGATGCCGAGCACTCGCCCAGGCCCGCTTGACGGGTCGTCGCTGGCGGCAGCGATGACCTTCGCCGCCCCCTGGGTCTGCAGGATCACGCTCTTACCGTTCCCGCCGAGGGGGTAGGTGAACTCGGTGGTCTTGATGCCGCGCTGCGCCGCCATCGCAGAGGTGATGCCGACCGAGGCGACCTCCGGCTCGCTGTATGTGATCCTCGGCACGCCGTCATAGTCGATCGGCGTGACCGGGAGCCCGGCGACGCGCTCCGCCACCAGGATCCCCTCGGCGAAGCCCACATGCGCGAGTTGCAGGCCGGGGGTTAGGTCGCCCACCGCGGAGATCGTCGGGACGCCGGTCTGGCAGTACTCGTCGACCTTGACGAAACCGCGCTCCACGGTGACTCCCGCTTCCTCGTAGCCGAGACCGGCCGAGACCGGCCAGCGGCCCACGGCGACGAGGAGAAGGTCCGCGTCGAGCGTCTTCCCGCCCGCCAGGGTCACGGTCACGCCGGTGGCGGATTCCTTGACGCTCTCGAACCTGGCGCCAAGCTCGTAGCCGATGCCTCGCCTGCGGAACGCGCGCTCCAGGAGCTTCGAGCTCGACTCCTCCTCGGGAGGCAGCAGGTGGGGCAGCATTTCGACGATCGTGACTTCGGCGCCGAACGAACGCCACACGCTGGCGAACTCCACGCCGATGACGCCACCGCCGAGAATCACCACCGACCCGGGCACGTAATCGAGCCGCAGAGCGTGGTCGCTGGTGATGACCCGGCGCCCGTCGATGCTCAGGCCCGGCAGGCTCCGGGGCTCTGAGCCGGTAGCGAGCATCACGTGAGCGCCCTCGTAGGTGGTGTCCCCGACCCGCACCTGCGTCGGGGAGACGAGGCGCCCGTCGCCGTAGATGATCTCGACCTTACGGCTGGCGAGCGTGCTCTGCAGGCCCTTCCACAGCCGGTCGACGACCTTGTCCTTGTAGGCGTTGACGCCGGGCATGTCCACGCCGTCCAGCTTCGCCCGGATCCCGAAGGCCTCGCTGTCCCTGGCCAGGTCGGCGATCTCCGCCGCGTGCAGCAGCGCCTTGGTCGGGATGCACCCCCGGTGCAGGCAGGTGCCGCCGACCCGGTCCTTCTCGATGAGCACGACCCGCTGGCCAAGCTCGGCCGCGCGGAGCGCGCACGCATAGCCGCCGCTGCCGCCACCGAGGATCACGATGTCGTACGGACCGCTGCTTTCCGCCACCAAAACGCTCCTTGATCCGATCGTCTTTCTGGGCCGCCGGCTGCCGGGGCGGCCTAGAGCCGCCCGTCCGCCACGTCCAGAGCAATCTGGACCAGGGTTCTGGTGGCCGTGCCCGTGCCGCCCTTTGAGGTATACCCGTGCGCTGCGCCCTCATTGAAGGCGGGGCCCGCAATGTCCAGATGTGCCCAGCGGACCCCACTAGGCACGAACTCCCGCAGGAAGAGCCCGGCGACCAGCATCCCGCCGAAACGGTCGGCGGCCACATTGGCCAGGTCGGCGACTGGCGAGTCCAGGCCCTTACGGAGTTCGTCCGGTAGCGGCATCGGCCACATGACCTCACCCGCCCGCCGGGCCGCGTCTACGATGGCGTCCCGCACCGCGTCGTCGTTGGCCATCACCCCGCTGATCCGCGGGCCGAGCGCCACCAGCTGGGCCCCGGTCAGGGTGGCCACGTCGATGAGCAGGTCGGGGGAGTCCTCGGCCGACCTGGCGAGCACGTCCGCCAGGACGAGGCGGCCCTCCGCGTCGGTGTTGAGCACTTCCACTGTGCGGCCGCCGTACATGGTGAGCACATCGGAGGGGCGCTGAGCGGTTCCGCTGGGCATGTTCTCGGCGAGCGGCAGGTAGCCGATGACCCGGACGGCCGGCCGGAGCTCGGAGATGGCCTGCAGCGCGCCGAGGGTGGCGGCCGCGCCGGCCATGTCCGACTTCATCGTCTCCATGGACTTGGACGGCTTCAGCGACAGCCCGCCGGAGTCGAAGGTGATGCCCTTGCCCGCGAACACCACGGTCCGCTGCGCCCCCTCCGGCGCGTACTCGAGCCGGACCAGCCGCGGCGGGTGGACCGAGCCCTGGCCGACCCCGAGAATTCCGCCGTAGCCCTGCTCCGCGAGCGCCTTCTCGTCCAGTACCTCGGCGTCAAGCCCGCAGGCCGCGGCGACCCGCTCCGCCTCAGCGGCGAGAGCGATGGGCACCAGGTCGGAAGGCGGGGTGTTGACCAGGTCGCGGACGAGCGTCATCGCGGCCGCCAGCACCTCCGCGCGGTGAGTGCCCCCGGCCGCCTCAGGGCCGGCGCCAACCAGCGTGAGCGTCGGGGAGCCGGGGCCACCGCGCCGGTAACGGCTGAACGAGTAGCTGCCGAGCAGCCCGCCGAGCGCGACCGCCTCGGCCTGCGCGGCGTCCTGGGCGGGCAGGGCCAGCGCGATGCGCAGCCCCGACGTGGCCGGCGCTCCGTCGAGCAGCGCCCGCACCGCCGCGCCGGCGCCGCGGCGCAAAGCCTCGGGGGCGGCCGGTTCCTCCGGCTCCCCACCGAGGCCGACGGCGACGATCAGGGGGGCGGTCAGCCGGCCGCCGGCGGCTATCTTGGTCACCTCTTCGGGCTTGCCCGTGGCGCCCAGGGCGGCCAGTGTCGCGGCGAGGCTGCCCCCCAGCGCTTCGTCGATCTCGGCAGATCCTGGCGCGGGGACCGGCCCGTCAGAACCAGGCAGCACCCCGACGACGATGGCGTCCGCCTCGGCCAGGGAGGGTTGCGAGTCGCTGATGCTCAACGTCGTGGTCACCCGTCCGATGCTAGTGCCTGCCCAGGCCGGACGGCTCCCGAGCCGGGTTGTCCCGGGCTGCACCGCCCTGCCCGGCATGTGCCGACGTGCCCGGGCGGCGCGCTCAGCTGGTGCCTGCGGTCCGCTCAGCTGGTGCCTGCGGCCCCTAGCGCAGGGGCCCCGGTGTCGGCGAGGGCCGGTGCCTGGCCAGGGTCAGCCGTGGCCGCGAAAAGATGGCAGCCGGCCGGATCCAGCCGCAAGCCCACCGCCTCGCCCCGGCGCGCGCGCGCATCGGAGAACACGCCCGTCAGCCGCCCGGTTCCGGGGATGTCGATCGCGTGCTCGTACCCGCGTCCGCGGAACGCGACGTCGGCGACGGTCCCGGCGAGATGGTGCTCGCCGGTGTGGCTGGCGCACAGGCGGACTCCGGTGGGGCGGATCATCAGCAGGGCGAGGCCGGCGCCGAGCGGCTCACGCGGCATGCGGGCGTGGAAGGGCCGGACACGGGCCGCACCGGCCGGCTCGACCTCGATGATGCCGTCGCCCGCCGCCTGGCGGACATGCACCGGAAGCTCGCCTGACAGGCCGGTGAACCGCGCCACGAAGGGGGTAGCGGGCTGGGTGTAGATCTCCTCCGGGGTGCCTGTCTGGACGAGCCGGCCCTGCTGCAGCACGCCGACCCGGTCGGCGAGCGCGAACGCCTCGGCCTGATCGTGGGTGATGTAGATGGTGGTGGCGGCAGCCTCTCGGACCAGCGAGGAGATCTCCACCCGCATTCGCTCGCGGAGGTCTGCGTCCAGGTTCGACAGCGGCTCGTCGCAGAGGATGAGCCCGGTCTCCGCGACCAGCGCCCGGGCGAGGGCGACCCGCTGCTGCTCGCCCCCGGACAGCTCGTTCGGGTACCGCTCGGCCAGCTTGCCGAGGCCGACCCGGTCGAGCATGGCATTGGCCCGGGCACGGGATTCGCCCTTGGAAAGCTTGCGGCGGCGCAGGGCGAACGCCACGTTGTCCCGGACGACGAGGTGCGGCCACAGGGCGTAGTCCTGGAACACCATGGACAGGTCACGCCGCTCAGGTGGCAGGTGCGAGCCCCCGTCGGCGACGGTGACCGTGCCGATCGTGATCCGCCCTGAGGTGATCCGCTCGATGCCGGCCAGGCTGCGCAGCAGCGTGGTCTTGCCCGAGCCGGACGGGCCGAGCAGCACCAGGAACGTGCCTGGCTCCACCTCGAGCGAGACGTCGCTCAGTGCCTGGTTGCCGCCCGGGTAGACCTTGGTGAGTCCCTGGGCGGAGATCCGTTCAGCCACGGATGGCTCCTCCGATCCGGCGCCATCCGGCCGGCGCGATCAGCCGGTAGGCGCCGAGCACCAGCCCGACCGCCACGAGCGCGAGCCCGACCGCCAGGACCGCCTGCGCCATGCCGATCCCGAAGTGGTAGTTGCTGACGTTGTCGTTGATGGCGACCGATGCCGGTGGCGAGCTTGGCGCGTAGAGCAGCTGGGAGATCGGCAGTTCAAGGAACACGCCGCTGAAGGCAAGCAGCCAGGCCATCACCAGTGGCCGGGAGACCACCGGCAGCACCCCCCTGGACCAGGCAATCAATGCGCCGGCGCCGTGCGTGCGGGCGGCGTCCTTCAGAGAGGGCTGGAGCTGGGAGACCGCCCCCACGAGCACCCGTGCATTGGTCGGCAGGCTTGACGCGGTGTAGGCGATGATCAGCAGCGTCACCGTCTGGTAGAGGTTGATGCCCAGCCGGGACATGATCGGCAGGTTGTAGGCGAAGATGTAGCCGGCCGCGAACACGACGGTGGGCAGCGCGATGGCGGCGAGCAGTAGGAAGTCCAGGAGCCGCGTCCCCCTGGCTTTTCGCTGCGCGAGAAGCCAGGCGGCGATGAACCCGCCCACCACGGTGAGGCTTGCGGACACCACGCCGTATCCGAGCGAGCGATCAAGCGGGCCGATCAGGTCGGCCTGGTGGAACAGTGCCCGGTAGTTCGCCAGGGTCAGGGTGAATGAGCCGCCGTAGTCGCCAAGAAGCGAGGCGCTCACCGCCCCGAAGCCGGGCACCCCGAGAGCCACCAAGTAGAACAGGCCGGCCCCGCCCGCTGCCGCCAGCGTGCCCGTCCGGCTGAGCTGGCGGCGGACCACCTGGCGGGTCCGCCCGGACAGCATCTGGTAGGACCGGCCGCGCAGCGCGCGCGCCTGCAGGCCGAGCGGGATGGCTATCGCGGCCACGAGCAGGCAGCCCATGGCGGAGGCTCCAGGGAAGCTGGGCGGGAAGTTGTTGATGTACGCGTAGAGCTGATAGGTACCGAGCGAGAAATTGGAGTTGTAGGCCAGGGTGGCAGCCACGCCGAAGTCGCTGATCGAC
>DAIRVB010000231.1:0-6937 GCA_036803065.1 Streptosporangiaceae bacterium | reverse complement strand
TGCCAGTCACCAATGGGTACATCGCGGATATTCACGGCAACCAGCACATCACCGGGCTTACCGCGTGCAACGGCGCGCCATCCGCGCTGGGCAGCGGGAGCCCGTGCTACGTCGCCCAGGCGCAGTACTACAACCAGGCGTTCGCGACCTTCTTCAAGCGGCTGGCCGCGGACGGGATCACGGCCAAGAACTCGCTGTTCATCGTCACCCCCGATGAAGGCGACCACCAGGCCGGCGCGAACGTTGGCCGGGCCATCCAGCCGACGCCAGCCAACTGCAACGGCGCCACCGTCAGCGGAGACACGGTGACTCCGGCCGTCGCGTGCACCTACCCGGCAGGCTCGTTCGGCGAGCTGGCCGGCAACCTGACCGGCCTGCTGGCCACGCAGAAGTCGGACACGACCCCGTTCACGCTGGAAAATGACTCGGCACCGGAGTTCTACGTGACCGGCCAGCCAGGGCCGACCGCGGCCCCGGTGCGGACGCTGGAACGCGACGTGGCCGGGCTCACGGCGAACAACCCCTACTCCGGGAATGCCAACGAGAAGATCACCAACTACTTGGCCGGCCCGGTGGAGGAGGGCATCCTGCACATGGTCAACGCCGACCCGGCCCGGACGCCGACCTTCGCCATGTTCGCCAAACCCGACTACTTCCTGTCGGCGGGCGCGGCGAACTGCAGCAGCCCGTGCGTGAGCCAGAACACCGGATTCGCGTGGAACCACGGTGACTACGCCGCCGAGATCGACACCAGCTGGCTCGGCATCGCCGGGCCCGGCGTGGCCCACCTCGGGCTGGACGGCTCACCCGCTGACGCGGGCCCGAGCTCGGCCGGCCCCAACAGCGGCCAGGTCACCGTCCCGGGCAGTGGCACCACCGGAACCTGGATGGACCTGACCGACGTCCGGCCGACCCTGATGTACCTGACCGGGCTGAAGGACGACTACGAGCACGACGGGCGGGTGGTCACCCAGCTGCTGGCTCGGCCCAACGAGGCGCTCCGCGCCCCGGGGGTGAGTGCGCTCGGTGCCTGCTACAAGCAGCTCAACTCGAGCGTCGGCCAGTTCGGCACGGCCACCTTGCAGGCTTCGACCAAGGCGATCGAGGGCACCAGCACAGGCGACAAGACGTACCTGCGCACCGACCAGGTGCTGTTCGCGCTCGAGCGGGCCAGGGACGGTCTCGCCGGGAAGATCAAGGGCGAGCTGGAGGCGGCGGCGTTCAATGGCACGCCGGTACGCGGCGCGGCCGGCCAGACGCTCGCCTGTGAAGTGCTCGTCCATTCCGCCGGGCTCCTGGCCGCCGCCAGCTGACCCGCTGGGGCCTGGCCGGCATGGTGCCGGCCAGGCCCCAGACACGGGTAGGCGCGGTCACTGACAGGCCCGCCGGGCCCCGTTCACTCGCTCAGGATGGCTCTGTTCCGCGTGGCCGGGGGCGCCGCGATCTCACCTGAGCCCCGCTCGATGAGGTGGGTGCGCAGCAGGACCTCGCGAGGCGCGGAGCTGTCGCCGGCGATCCTGGCGAACAGCAACTGCGCCGCCGTCGCGCCGATGGCCACCGGATCCTGTGCCACCACGGTCACCGGCGGGCTGAGCTTGTCGGCGAGCGCGAAGTCGTCGAAGCCGACGAGGGCGATCCCGCCGGCCTGCCCGCGCATGGCGTCGATCGCGCCCAGAGTGGTCACATTGTTGCTCGCAAACAGAGCTGAGGGCGGCTCGGACAGCGCCATGAGGGACGCCGCGGCCTGCGCGGCCATCGTGCGGCTGCGCAGGCCGTGCCGGACCACCGAGGGATCTCCCGCGAGTCCCTGATCGTCACGGGCGGCGCAATAGCCGGCATAGCGCTCCCGGACGGACCAAATGTCGGACCGGTCACCCAGGTAGCCGATCCGCCGGTGGCCCTGGTCGAGAAGGTGCCTGACGGCCGCGCGCGCCGCTGCCCGGTTGTCCACGAGTACGGTGTCCACCCGCAGGCTGTCGGAAGGCCGGTCCGCGCAGACGACCTTGGTGCCCAAGGACAGCTGATGGCTGAGGAACCGGTGATCGCCGGCCACGGGCACCACGATCAGCCCGTCCACTTGGCGCGCGCAGAACGCCGACAGCACGTCACGCTCCCGGCGGAGGCTGTCGTTGGAACTCCCGATCAGCACGACGTAGTCGCGCAGCCGCGCGGCGTCCTCGACCGCCCGGGCTAGCGAGGCGAAGAACGGGTTGGCGAGGTCATCCACGAGGACGCCAATGGTCTGCGTGGGCTGGCCCCTTCGGCGAAGCTGGCGTGCCGTGTCGTTGCGCTGATAGCCGAGCCTGCGGATGGCGCGCTCGACCCGCGCCGCGGTCTCCGGATGGACCGCTGGCTCGCCGTTGACCACGCGGGACACCGTCATCAGGCTGACGCCCGCCGACGCCGCGACATCCCGCATGGTGGAGCGCCTGGTCATCGCCGATGGCTCGGGCGAGCTGGGAACGTTATCAAAATTGGCCACGCCCAGCGCTCCTCTGGCTCGCTGCCGCCAGTCCTGGGCCGGATGCGCGGCCAGCGTCTGTTCCGGTCGCGCGTGAGCCAGTAATGGCCGCCAATGCCTGAATATTAAGGCTTGGTACCAATACGTGCCTTCATTGGTGATAGCCCCTTGACACGCGGGACGGCCACTCGGAGAATCACGCAACGTGGTGTGAACGTTATCAAAACGGATCCTCCGGTCCGGACTGGATTCGTGGCGCAGGCGGGAGCTGGGAAAGGCGGCTGGGTGGCTGAACCCCTGTTGGCGGCCCGCGGGGTAACCAAGCGCTATGGTCATGTGCTGGCCCTTGACCGGGCCGACTTCGCCGTGTTCCCCGGTGAGATCGTCGCGCTGATCGGTGACAACGGTGCCGGGAAGAGCACCCTCGTCAAGGTGCTGGCCGGTGCGCTCAGGCCCGACAGCGGAGAAATCCGGATCGACGGCCGCCCAGTCACCCTCACTAGCCCGATCGACGCCCGCGGCCACGGGATCGAGACCGTCTACCAGGATCTCGCGCTCGCCCCGGACCTGGACGCTGCCGCCAACCTGCACCTGGGCCGGGAGATCTACCTGATCCCGTTCCTCAAGGTGCTCAACCGCGCCGCCATGCGCCGGCACGCGGTCGCAGCGTTCGCCGAGCTTGGCATCGAGCTACCCGATGTGGGAGCACCCGTGGCCGCCTTGTCCGGCGGCCAGCGGCAGTCGGTGGCGGTAGCCAGGGCGGTCGCCTACGCGAGCCGGATCATCTTCATGGATGAGCCCACCGCCGCCCTCGGCGTCCTACAGCGGGGACGCGTGCTCGACATGATGCGCCGGGTCGCCGAGCGCGGCGTTTCTGTCGTGCTCATCAGCCACAACATGCCCGAGGTGCTGGCCATCGCGGATCGGGTCGAGGTGCTCAGGCTGGGCCGCAAGGTGGCCGCCTTCGAGGCCAGGAACACATCAGTGGAGGAACTCGTCGGGGCCATGACGGGCGCCCTTGACGTACCTGACCGGCCGGCCGGCGGGGAGGCGCCGTGACCGGTGACGGCACGGCTGGCCGGGTGCGGCCAGCGGGGCGTGACGGCGCCCTGCGCCGGCTGACCAGCGCAGTGATCACCGCGAACGTGACGTGGACGCTGCTGGCCCTGATCCTGCTGATGGCCTTCTTCACCGCGGACGCCCCGGGCAAGTTCCTGACCCTGAACGACTTCTCCCTGATATCGCAGAACGCGGCCGCGCTGCTGGTCATGGCCGTCGGCGAAACCTTCGTCATCCTGACCGCCGGTATCGACTTGTCGGTCGGCTCGGTGCTCGTCCTGGCGGGGGTCGTGGCGGGGGAGTACTACCTGCAGAACGGGGGCGTGAACGCCAGCTGGGCCACCATCGCGGTAGGCGCCGTGATCGGCCTGGCGACCGGGGCCGGCTGGGGTGCGGTGCAGGGTTTCCTGGTCGCCAAGGCCAAGATCCCGCCGCTGATCGTCACGCTCGCCGGGTTCGGCGGGGCCACCGGGGTCAGCTACCTGGTCACCGGCGGGGCGGACCTGCGCAGCGTGCCCAGCCGGCTGGTCAACACCATCGGCCTGGCCAGCGTGGCCGGCGTGCAGTGGCTGATCGTCATCGCCGCCATCACGGCCATACTGTTCGGCCTGGTTCTGGCCTACACGAGGTTCGGCAGGTACACCTACGCGATCGGCTCGAACCCGGAGGCGGCCCGCCGGGCGGGCATTCGCGTGGACCGCCACCTGATGAAGGTCTACGCGCTGAGCGGCCTGCTGTCCGGGCTGGCCGGGATCATGTCGCTCGCGTTCTTCGACTCGACCACGATCGCTGGCCATGCGAGCGACAACCTGACGGTGATCACCGCCGTAGTGCTGGGTGGCGCCAGCCTGTTCGGCGGCCGGGGAACGATGCTCGGCACCGTGATCGGCCTGTTCATCCCCGCCGTCCTGCAGACCGGCCTGGTGATCATCGGCCTCAACCAGTACTGGCAGTACGTCGCCATCAGCCTGGTTCTGGTGGCGGCCGTCTACCTCGATCAGTTCCGGCGCCGTTTCCGGGAGCGGGCCTGAGACGCCCGCTCATCCGGCCGTGCCCCGACCTTCACAGGAGGATTTGATGACGAGCAAGTTGGCCCTCACGGCCACAGGAATGGCGATACTGGCGCTCGCCGCTGGTGCGCTAACCGGGTGCGGCTCCTCGGGCTCCGGCGGCTCCAGCGCCGCGAGCAAGAAGAGCCTCGAGCTCATTGTCGGCACGAAGAGCGACAACTTCTACGTCACGATGGAGTGCGGGGCCGAGCAGGAGGCGAAGAAGGTCGGCGTCAAGCTCACCGTCACCGGCCCGGCGACGTTCAGCGTGCCGGAGCAGAAGCCGCTTATCGATGCCGTGCAAGTAAGCAAGCCCGATGCGCTGCTGGTCGCCCCGACCGACGCCAAGTCCCTCGACTCTGACCTGCTGAAAGTCCAGCAGGCCGGCACGAAGGTGGTATTCGTGGATACGTCGTCAAGCAATTCCTCGATCGGCGTCTCCCGGATTTCCTCTGACAACGCGGCCGGCGGCAAGCTCGCCGCGGACAACCTCGGCACGCTGGTCGGGGGCAAGGGCACCGTCGCCGTGATCAGCGTGGCCAAGGGCGTGTCCACCACGGACGCTCGGGTCCAGGGTTTCGACCAGGAGATGGCGGCCAAGTTCCCTGGCATCAAGCTGCTCGGCGAGCAGAACGACGGCACCGACAGCGTTACCGTCGCCGCCCAGTTCATCGAGGGCGACATCAGCGCGAACCCAAACCTGGACGGCGCGTTCGCGGCCAACGTCATCACCGCTCAGGGCGTGGCGTCCGGTGTGGAGCACGCCGGCAAGTCAGGAAAGGTCAAGCTGGCCACGTTCGACGCCGATCCCACCCAGATGGCCATGCTGAGTCAGGGAACCATCCAGCTGGCGATCGCCCAGGAACCGGCCGTCGAGGGCGCCGACGGCGTCCGTCAGGCGCTGAACGCCCTTAACGGCAAGCCGGTGACGGCCAATATCGCCACCCCGCTGATAGCCATCACCCCGCAGAACATGAACAGCGCCAGCGTCAAGCCCTTCATCTACAAGAGCAGCTGCGGATAGCTGACCTCCGGTCCCAGACATCAGAGTTCGGCGCGGAGCAGGCTGTACATCACCGCGTCTATCCACCGGCCCGCGCGGAAGCCGGTCCCGCGCATCACTCCCTCCCGGGTGAACCCGGCCTTCTCCAGCGCCCGCTGCTCGGCAACGTTGCCGGTCTCGGTGGTGGCCTGGATGCGATTCACCGGGGTGTGCGCGAACAGGTACGCCACGAGCAGCCGGTGCGCGTGCGTGCCGTATCCCCGGCCGCGCACCTCCGGGGCCAGCGCGATGCCGATTTCCCAGCAGTGGGAGACCGTGCCGGTCTTGTGCTTGCGCCAGTTCATGAATCCTGCTGACTCCGCGCCTTTGGCCACGACCAGGAAGCCGCCGTCCTCACCCAGCAGCCCGTTCTCGGCCCACTGGCGGCGGAAGATCCCGGGATCCAGCCAGCCGAACCAGCCGAACTCCCCGCTCCCGACCGGGTCGCTGGTCAGCCTGTACACCAGCGGCAGATCATCCTCTTCAACGGGCCGCAGGCGAAGCTCCTCGTCCATGAAATGACATGCTACGGCCGCAGATGCGAGCGAATGCTTGGTGTCGGCCGTGCAGAACCCCGGGGAGCCTGGGAGACTGGCAGTCAACGGAACGTTGGGTAGAAGGGGATGGATTTGATGGCTGATGGCGAAGGCGCGGTCGCGACGCGCGACCCGGATGCGCTGGTCAAAGAGATCGAGCGCACCCGCGAGAGCCTCGCACGCACCATCGATGCCCTGACCGAGCGGGTGAGCCCCGCCAGCGCCGCACGGCGGGTGGCCACGCGGGCCCGTGAGCAGGCGGCACGCCCTGAGGTGCGGCGCGCTGCCGGGGCGGCGGCCGCGGCGATCGTGGTCGGCGCCGCCGCCTACCTGTTCCGCCGCATCCGCAAGTAACCAGCGCGGTCAGCCCGCGCCGGCCCGGCTCAGGCGAAGGCCTGGCCCTCGCCCCGGTAGGTGGGCAGGGTCGCGGTGACAGAACTGTCCTCGATCAGGTGCAGCTGCGTGAAGCGCTCGCACAGCTCGCCGGCCTTGGCGTGGCGGAACCAGACCCGGTCGCCGACCGCCAGCCCGTCGGCCGCCTGCCCGAGCAGCGGCGTCTGCACCTCGCCCGCGCCCTCCTGGGCATCGAGCCGCAGCCCGGCCGGCAGGTACGGGCTCGGCAGCCTGCTGGCCTGAGCCGGTCCCGAGGCCAGGTACCCGCCGCCGAGCACCGTGACCACGCCCGGGCCGGGCCTGCGCACCACGGGCAGCGCGAACAGTGCCGCGGGGCGCCCGGAGAAACCCCGGTAACTGTCGAAGAGCCATGGCTGGTACAGGCCGGATCCCGCGC
>DAIRVB010000230.1:3312-6948 GCA_036803065.1 Streptosporangiaceae bacterium | reverse complement strand
GGCCAGCATCGCGCCGACGGGCACGAACCCGCCGGACAGCGCCTTGGCCACGGTCACGATGTCCGGCACGACCTGCTCGTGCTGATAAGCGAAGAACTTGCCGGTGCGGCCGAACCCGCTCTGTACTTCGTCGCAGATGAGCAGCGCCCCATGCTCGTGCAACAGTGCGGACGCTGCGGTGAGGAAGCCGTCCGGCGGCATGTGCACGCCCTTGCCCTGAACCGGCTCGATAATCAGCGCGGCGACGTCGCCCTTGCGCAGTTCCGCCTCCAGGGCCTCCAGGTCACCGAGCGGGACGGAGGTATCAGGCAGCAGCGGGGCGAACCCGCGCCGGAACTCGGCCGAGCCGTTCACCGAGAGCGACCCCGTGGTGAGGCCGTGGAACGCGTGGTCGCAGTAGATGACGCGGCTGCGCCCGGTGGCGTACCTGGCAAACTTCAGCGCGGACTCCACCGCTTCGGTGCCGCTGCTGCAGAAGAACACCCGGTCCAGACCGGGTGCCTTGGCCAGGAGTTGCTCCGCGAGCAGCCCCGGCAGCGGCCCGCAGTCGAACTGGGTCCAGTCGGCCAGCTGGGCGTCGAGCGCATCGTGCAGCGCCTTGCGGATCACCGGATGATTGCGGCCGGCCGCGAACACGCCGAAGCCGGCCAGGAAATCGGCGTACTGGTTGCCCTCGGCGTCGTACAGGTACGCGCCTTCGGCTCGCTCGTAGACCTTATCGAAGCCGATCGTGTGCAGCACCTTCGGCTGCTGGGGATTGAGGTACTTGCCGTAAAGCTCGTATCCGTCGCCGCGATGCGCCGCGAGCAGGCTCGGGAGATCGAAATCCATGCTTTATTCTCTCCCCGCGACGGCGGTTCGTTCCCCGGTCGCGCCCGGTTGCCCGACACGGGCGTCGGTTACCCGGCCGCGGGAGCGGTGCAACTTCCCCGGGCTAGCGAGGAACCCGCTGCCCCAGCACATGTGCATGACGCCGAGCACGACGGGTACCCGGATCCGAACCGCGGCGGGTACCCCGCGGGCGAGCCCGGTTCCGGCCGCGGTGATCCCGGCCAGGTACGTGACGGGAATCACGAACCCCGCTGTCAGCCAGCGGACAGCCGACGGCCCCCCGGCCGCTATCCCGGCCAGGCCAGCCAAGCCGGCCGCTAGTCCCACCGCGACCAGGACGGCCGCGGCCGGCGGCGCGAGGTAGCGGAAGCTGGCCGTTTCTGGATGCTCGCGGACGATCACCCGGCGCCAGCGGCCGTAGTGGAAGTACTGCGAGCCGAGGGTGCGGATGCTCGCGCGCGGGCGGTAGGTGACACGCAGCTGGGGCGTGAACCAGATCACGCCGCCCCGGGCCCGGATGCGACGGTTCAGCTCCCAGTCTTCCGCGCGGAGCATCTCCTCGTCCCAGCCGCCCGCCTGCTCGATCGCTTCCCGGCGGTAGATGCCGAGATAGACGCTGTCCGCGGGCCCAGCGCCGCCACCGGTGTGGAACGCGGCCGAGCCCACCCCGGCCTTGGACGTCATCCCCCAGGCCACGGCCTGCTGGAAGAGGGTCTCGCCCTGGGCTGCCATGACCCCGCCGACGTCGGCCGCGCCGGTCTCGGTCAGCGTCGCGACCGCGGTCGTCAGATAGCCGGCCGGGAGTAGCGCGTGCCCGTCTATCCGGGCGATCACCGCGTAGCGCGCGGTGCGGACGGCGATGTTGAGAGCCGCCGGGATCTTCCCGGTCGGGTTGGCGACGACGGTAATCCGCGGGTCGGCGGCGGCCAGCTCCTGCGCTATCTGCTCGGTCCGGTCAGCCGAAGGCCCGACCGAGAGCACGAGCTCGAGCGGGCCCGGGTAGTCCTGTCCGAGCACATGGCGCACCGACTCCGCGAGGTACCGTTCCTCGTTCCTGACCGGCATCACGGCGGACACAGGTGGGTATTCCATAGCGCTGGCCACCGTACCGCAGCCAGCGCCGGCGTTGGCCCCGGTCTCAGGGGCTGGCCCTTTTTCTGGCGGCGACGTTCTACAGGCCGGAATCCTCCAGCATCTCGGTGACCAGGGCGGCGATCTGGGAGCGTTCGGACCGGACCAGCGTGACGTGCGCGAACAGCGGGTGACCCTTGAGCTTCTCGATCACCGCGATCACGCCGTCGTGCCTGCCGACCCGCAGGTTGTCGCGCTGCGCTATATCGTGGGTGAGCACGACCCGCGATCCTGAGCCGATTCTGGACAGCACGGTGAGCAGGACGCCGCGTTCCAGGGACTGCGCCTCATCCACGATGACGAACGCGTCGTGCAGCGACCGGCCCCGGATATGGGTCAGCGGAAGCACCTCGAACATGTCCCTGGCGAGGACGTCATCGATGACATCCTGGGTGGTGACCGCGGACAAGGTGTCGTAGACGGCCTGGGCCCACGGGCCCATCTTGTCGGCTTCCGAGCCGGGCAGGTAACCCAGCTCCTGGCCGCCGACCGCGTACAGCGGCCGGAACACGATGACCTTCCGGTGCTGCCGCCGCTCCATGACGGCCTCCAGGCCAGCGCACAGGGCCAGCGCGGACTTACCTGTGCCGGCCCGGCCGCCGAGCGACACGATGCCGATCTCCGGGTCGAGCAGGAGGTCAAGCGCCACGCGCTGTTCCGCACTGCGGCCCCGCAGCCCGAAGGCCTCCCGGTCGCCTCGCACCAGCTGCACGGACTTGTCCGGCTTGACCCGGCCGAGCGCGCTGCCGTTGGACGAGGTGAGGACGAGACCGGTGTGGCATGGAATGTCACGGGCTGCTTCGCAGTCCAAGGTGCCTGTTTCGTATAGCTGCTCGATTTCGCTGCTACTGATGTCGAGCTCGGTCATCCCGGTCCAGCCTGAGTCCACCGGCAGTTCGGCGCGGTACTCCTGCGCGGGCAGCCCAACCGCGGCCGCCTTCACCCGCAGCGGCAGGTCCTTGCTGACGAGGACGACATCTTCGCCCTCGGCCGCCAGGCTGCACGCTACGGAAAGGATGCGCGTGTCGTTGTCCCCCATCCGGAATCCGGCCGGCAGCACCGTCGGGTCGGAATGGTTGAGTTCGACTCTGACCGTGCCGCCGAGTGTCCCGACCGGCAGTTCCGCGTCCAGCCTGCCGTGCTCGATGCGCAAGTCATCGAGGTGACGCAGGGCCTGGCGGGCAAAGTAGCCCAGTTCCGGATGATGCCGTTTGGCTTCCAGCTCGGTGATGACGACGACCGGCAGGACCACCTTGTGCTCATCAAAGCGGGCGATGGCGGCCGGATCGGCGAGCAGGACGCTGGTGTCGAGTACATACGTACGGCGACCTTGAGAATTGACCACGCAGACTCCCCTGGGCGCCGGGGCAAGCCCGGCGCCAAGACAGGACACAGACGTGTCGGATGGGCCGGGCCTGGCCCCCAAAGGGCCGAGCCGGCCCTTCTGTCATCTCGCCTGCACGCAAAGCGCGAAGCTCGGAGATTCGAGGGCCCTCCCGGGAACGGCACCGCGCCGTCCACCACTACCGAAGGTACCCGTGATCGTGTTACGGCAAAAGCACCGCCGGGTTACTAACTGACAATCATGCGCTTAACCTGCGGTAACAACCCGAATCTGGGATTTTTCGCGGCCGTCCGGGAAGTCTGACCCGTTATGAGCCGAACCTCCGATTA
>DAIRVB010000230.1:0-3212 GCA_036803065.1 Streptosporangiaceae bacterium | reverse complement strand
GATTTTTCGCGGCCGTCCGGGAAGTCTGACCCGTTATGAGCCGAACCTCCGATTACGTGCCGCGTAGGAGCGAAGTGCCCGCAGGAAGTCGACCTTTCGGAAGGCAGGCCAGTAGGCGTCGCAGAAGTAGAACTCCGAATGGGTGCTTTGCCAGAGCAGGAAGCCGCCTAGCCGCTGCTCGCCTGAGGTGCGGATGACGAGATCGGGATCCGGCTGGCCCGCCGTGTAGAGATGCTCGGCGATGTGCTCGACGTCGAGCGCCTCGGCCAGCTCCTCGATCGTGGTGCCTCGGGTCGCCTGGTCCTGCAGCAGGGAACGCACCGCGTCGGCGATCTCGCGCCGCCCGCCGTAGCCGACCGCGACATTGACGAGCAGGCCGGGCAAGTGAGCGGTCGCGTCGGCCGCGTCCTTGAGGACCCTGACCGTTTCACCGGGCAGCAGGTCGAGAGCGCCCACCGGGTTCACATGCCAGTGCTCGGCGACCAGGCCTTGCACGGTGTCCTCGATGATCTTCAGCAAGGGCACGAGCTCGGTGGCGGACCGGGTCAGGTTGTCCGTCGAGAGCAGCCACAAGGTAACGACCTCGACTCCGGTCTCACGACACCAGTCGAGCAGTTCGAATATCTTGTCCGCACCCTTGCGGTGCCCGCTGCTGACATCGGGGAACCCGGCCGACTTGGCCCACCGCCTGTTCCCGTCGCACATCACCCCGACGTGGCGCGGGATGGCGTCTGGGGACAGGGAAGCTTCGAGCCGGCGCTCGTAAAGCCGGTAGGCGAGGTCACGAAGTCCCATGCTGCGACCTTCCTCATCACCGTGATGATCTAGCAGAAACGTATCCAATGAATGGAACGCTCCGGTCCGCGACTGGGGTTCCGGGCGCCCCGCGCCGCACATCAGCCACGGGCGTGACCGGCGACTCGTCCGGGCCCGGGAGGATCCGAAGCGTTCCCGCGCTCCCCTTGAGCCCGGCCACCAACGTGTCGCGTCCGCCTGCCCGGCCTTGCCTGGCGTACCGCCGTTGCCACCGCAGGATCTCCGGACTCCGATGCCGGGGACCGTGATCGCTACCCTATCGCCGAAATCGGGATACCCGGTCTATTCAGTGGTTCCCGCGACGTGGCCACGGACGACCGCGGTGGGGAAAAGAATCGTTACCTTCTTGAAACCTGGCGGACCGGGCCGCCGACCTACCTGACCTAAAGCACGAAACGGCGCAGCCACCAGGCGTGTGACCCATGAGCCCGGCGGCTAGGCGGCAGGGCGCGATCCGGGCCGGCCAGCGTCCGGGTGCAGGCCAAGAGCCTGTACCCGGACGCGACGGCGTTCAGGCGCTGGCCGGCCCCTGGTCCCGCACTTCCTCGACGTGCCGCAGGGCCGCACGCAGCCGCGACAGCCAGGCATCGGCGTTGTCCCCGGTCAGCCGTACGCACCATGCCAGCGCGTCGCTACGGCTGCGCGCCACGCCTGCGTCGACCAGTGTGTCGAGCACCCGGCGCTCGGGCTGGCGCAGCCTGGTCATAACCGGCACCGAGAGGGTGGTGAACATCTCAGTCGTGTCCGCGCAGGTGACGCCCCACGACACCTTGCGGCGGAACTTGTGTTCAGCCTCACGCGCTATCTCGACCCGGCGGCCCCGGGTCTCCTCGCGGAACCTGCGGATCCGGCCCTCGGACGCAGCGGCCCGCTCAGCGGCGGAGGCGCCGGCCGTGTCCGGAGCGGCCAGAGCCCCGATCACGGGGATCTCCTCGCGGTCCACCTGGATATCGGGGACACCGGTAAACCAGTCACCGGGAAGCCGCCCGCCGAACCAGCCCCGCACTTCCTCCGCGGCCCCGGCCCGACCGGACCCGGCTGACCCACCCGGCTGGCCACCGTGCTCCGAGGCCGTCTCGGCATTAGCGTTCGTCTCGTTGCCCGTCCCGGCCGTGTCATCCGCCGGGTCGGTTCCTGCTTGCTCTGTACTCATGTAATTATGATTACACCTTAACCAGACCGCGTCAAACACCCGCAGGGTCTGGTGTCCCGTGCCACTGAACCTGAGGCATTGCCAGCCAAGTTGAGGCATCCATCCTTGCCCGCCCGCGACACGAGGCAGAGGGCGCCGCTCACCTGCGGAAAGAGCGGTGCGCTCAACAAACTGGGTTCGTCGTCATGCCTCAGCTTGAACAGCGAGGGCCCCTCTTCGATAGTGTGGCGCGCATCCGCAGCGCGCACAGCCTCGGATCCTGCGGGGCAGGGGTGAGCGGGATCGGCATTGACCCAGGGCTGGCTGAAAGGACCTCATGGAAGCCAAATCGCCCGAGAGGAGCAGCATGTGGACTGGAGCCTGTTCGGCTGTGCCCGCACGGGGCACGTGACGTACGCGCCGGACGAACCCGAGCTGCGGGACCGGCTGATGGCACCGACAGCGGGCGGAACGGCCTGGCGGTGCCTGCGCTGCGGTGCGTTCGTGACCGACGGGCAGCACGGCAGCGGTCCGGCCGCGGCGGCGCCGCGGCTCCGCCGGGGCAGGGAACTGCGCAGCGAGCTGATCCTGCGCGTGTTCGCGGTGGAGCGGTTCCTCCGCTTTCTGATCTTGGGCGGCGCGGCCTACGGGGTGTGGCGGTTCCGGTATGACCGGGCCGGCATCCAGCGGGCGTTCAACAACGACCTGCCGGCCATCCGTGCCCTGTACCGGGATCTCGGCTTCAACGTCAGCAACTCCAAGCTGCTCGGCTTTATCCAGGACTCGTTCACGCTCACCTCACGCTGGCTCACCTATCTGGCCATCGGGCTGGCTGTCTACGCTCTGATCGAGCTGGTGGAAAGCGCCGGGCTGTGGCTGGGCAAGCGGTGGGGCGAGTACTTCGCCATGGTGGCGACCTCGATCTTCCTGCCGTACGAGGTCTACGACCTGGCCGTGAAGATCACCTGGCTGCGGGTCGCGGCGTTCGTGATCAACCTGCTGCTCGTAATCTACCTGGCCTGGACGAAGCGGCTGTTCGGTATCCGCGGCGGCAAGAAAGCCTACGAAGCCAGGTTGCGCACCGAGTCCGTCATCGAGGTGGAGCAGGCCGCGTTTGCCGCGGCATCGCCCGGCCGGCCCGGTCATGGCAAACCCGCGGGCGCGGCGGTCCAGCCGGCCGGCGATGCGCCCGACTCCGCCCCGACTCCGTCCGCGCCATCTCACCCCCGCCTGACTCCGCCTGACTCCAGTGACCCCACCTAAC
>DAIRVB010000229.1:0-6948 GCA_036803065.1 Streptosporangiaceae bacterium | reverse complement strand
GTGCCTGGTACACCTACGAGGGCGACCAGCTGGGGCAGGGCAAGGAGAACGCCCGAAAATTCCTGCTCGAGAACCCCGACCTCGCCGACGAGATCGAGAAGAAGATCAAGGAGAAGCTGGGCGTGGGACCGCGCCTCGACGCGGACGCCAGCGGGTTGCCTGGCCCTGAGGCCAATGGGGCCAGTGCTTCCGGGCTGAGCCTCGGCGGGGCTGGCGGCCTGGGCAAGGCCAGCGCGGGCAAGGCTGGTGCTGCTGCGGTGGGCAAGGCCGGCACGGGAAGCGCCGGTGGCCCCGCCTGACCGCAGGATGCCTGACCGCGCGGGGACTGCTGGGGTCGCGGGCGCCGTCAGGGTAGCGGCCGCTACCGACGCCGCAGGCGCTGCCGGGGTCGCGGGTGCCCCCGGTGCCGCGGCCGCTCCTGGTGCTGCGGGGGCGGCCGGGGTCGGTGACGATCCTTATGAGCGGGCGCGGCAGGTGTGCCTGCGCATGCTGACCGCGGCGCCCCGGACTAGCGCCCAGCTGGCGGACGCGATGCGGCGCAAGGGAGTACCCGACGACGCGGCCGGGGCGGTGCTGGGCAGGCTGACCGAGGTGGGCCTGATCGACGACGCGGCGTTCGCGCGTGCTTGGGTGGAATCTCGGCATCACGCCAGGGGCCTCAGCCGCCGGGCACTCACGGCCGAACTGGAGCGCCGCGGCGTGCCGGGTGAGGACGTGCAGGCGGCGATGGACGCGCTCGATCCGGATGAGGAAATCGCCACGGCTCGGCAGCTCGTGGTCAAGGCGATGACGGCCACCAGAGGGCGGCCGCTGCCGGTCCGCATCCGCCGTCTCGTGGGCCTGCTGGCCCGCAAGGGCTATCCGGCGCCCCTGGCCTACCGGGTGGTCCGCGAGGCTCTTGAGCAGGAGGGCATCGATGCCGTGGCCATGGGAATCGACCTGGACGGCATGGGTGAGGCCGTCGATACGGCCGGTGAGACCGCCGATATAGCCGATGTTGGCTATGAGTAATGCAGTAAGTACCAAGAGTCAGTTTTGGGAAGATCGCGAGTGGCGGCTTGCCCAAACTGTTATCAACGCTTAACCTCGCGGCAGCGAGGTGTTGCTCCGCGCCAAGCGGAATGAAAACGAGCGAATACGGTTAGTGACCGATCTCGGGCGGTGACTGGCTTTGGATGGTGTGTAGCTCCGGCGGGATGGACCTGCTGGGCTGAATACGGCTCGATGTCGAGCTGGCCGGCGCAGCAAGGGCCGGCCGGAAAGGCGGTTTAGCCGGGACTCCGGAGATCCGGTGCCAGGTGCGCCGGACCGTCCCGGCACGCTGCGGGCTGGTCGCATGATGCGGCCAGGCCCGGTGGTTGGCGTGGCCCCTCGCTCCAGGGCATGTCCCTGGCACCGTACCCAGGTGCCAGGGCCAGCGAGCAGGATTGGGGTGCGCCATGAGCAGCACTATTTCTCTCGTGTTCGTGGTGATCGCCCTCCTTGCCACCCTTGTCGTGCTGGCCATCGTGTTGCGCAGGTCCTCGGAGCGCGAGCGTGTCCGCACTGTGCAGCAGGGGCAGGCCAGTCTGGCGGACATTGCGGAAACGCAGCGGCGATCTGATGAAACGATTAAGGAAGCCGATCAAGTTCGCGCGCGTGCGGAGTCCGATGCGGCTGTGATCATGCGTGAGGCAAGTGCGGCGGCCGACAAGGCGGCTCACGCGAGCCACGAGGCCGAAGGGGAACTGCGGGCCGTCAAGGAGGAAGCCAGGGAGCTTCGCGCTGACCTTGAGCGGAGAGAGGCCCGGCTGGCCGAGCGGGAAGGCCGCCAGGACGGGGAATTCCGCAAGCTCGAGGAGCGCGCCGGTGCGCTGGACCGCGTTCAGCAGGGCCTTGACGGGCAGCGCGCCGACCTTGACCGGCTCGGCGAGGAGCGGCGCGAGGTCCTCGAGCAGGCGGCCGGCCTCACGGCTGACCAGGCCAAAGCCGAACTGATCGGCGGGATCCAGAACCAGGCCAAGCGTGAGGCCGCCCTGCTCGTCAGGGACACCGAGAACGAGGCGCGCAGGGACGGCGAGCAGCGCGCCCGCCGGATCGTCACGCTGGCCATTCAGCGAGTTGCCACCGAGCAGACCAGCGAGTCTGTCGTCTCCGTGCTGCACCTGCCCAGTGACGAGATGAAGGGCCGGATCATTGGCCGTGAGGGCCGCAACATCCGCGCCTTCGAGTCCGTCACCGGCGTCAATCTCATCATCGACGACACTCCCGAGGCAGTACTGCTTTCCTGCTTCGACCCGGTCCGCCGCGAGGTGGGCCGGCTCGCGCTTGAACGGCTGGTGCTGGACGGCCGGATCCACCCGCAGCGCATCGAGGAGGCGTACGACCAGAGCAAGGCCGAGGTCGAGCAGCTGTGCGTGCGGGCCGGTGAGGACGCCCTGGTGGAGCTGGCCATCACGGACCTGCACCCCGAGCTGGTGACCCTGCTAGGGCGGCTGCGCTATCGCACCTCCTACGGTCAGAACGTGCTGCGGCACCTGGTCGAATCCGCCTTCATCGCGGGCATGATGGCCAGCGAGCTTGGCATGGACCCGGTCCTGCTCAAGCGCTGCACCGTGCTGCACGACATCGGCAAGGCGCTCACCCACGAGGTGGAGGGCAGCCACGCGCTGATCGGCGCGGAGATCGCGCGGCGGTACGGCGAGTCAGCGGACGTGGTGCACGCCATCGAGGCGCACCACAACGAGGTGGAGGTACGCACGGTCGAAGCGGTGCTGACCCAGGCGGCCGACGCCATCAGTGGCGGCCGCCCAGGGGCACGGCGTGAGTCGCTGGAGGCCTACGTCAAGCGGCTTGAGCGGCTTGAGCAGATCGCGTCGTCGCAAGAGGGTGTCGAGAAAGTGTTCGCCATGCAGGCCGGCCGCGAGATCCGGGTCATGGTCAAGCCGGAGCGGGTGGACGACATCCAGGCCCAGGTGATCGCCCGCGACGTGGCCAAGCAGGTGGAAGAGGAACTGACCTACCCCGGCCAGATCCGGGTCACGGTCATCCGCGAGTCCCGCGCTACGGAGTTCGCCCGGTAAGCGGGGCCCGCCCGACCCCGCCTTGAGGCCGACCCCGCCTGAGGCCGGACAGGTCAGTTCGCCGCTTCGCTAACTGCCGCGGGCTTCGCTGCCTCCTTGACGGTCTCAGGTCCCGTTGCCGGTGCGGGTGCCGGTGTTGCCGTCTCTGACAGCGTGGTCAGGGGCAGCGGCGGGATGCCGGGGGTGGCGAAGCCGAGTACCTCGCCGTAGAACGCCAGCTCTGCCTCGAGGCAGGCAATCACCGTCTCGGCCTTCCTGAATCCGTGGCCTTCCCCCTTGAAGGTCAGCAGCGCATGCCGGATGCCGTGCGCGGCGAGATCGGCCGCCATGCTCTCGGCCTGGGAGGGCGGCACGATCGGATCGTCGAGCCCCTGCAGCAGCAGCACCGGGCAGGTGGTATCCGTCACGTGGCCGGCTGGCGACCGCTCGATGTAGACGGTGTCGAAACCGGGCAGCGGCCCGATGAGGCCGTGCAGGTACCGTGACTCGAAGTCATGCGTCTCCGTGGCGAATTCGCTCAGGTCAGCGACCCCGTAGTACGAGCACGCGGCGCTGAATACGGTGCGGAAGGACGTGCCGGTCGTCACCGCGGCCAGGGCCGTCCAGCCGCCCGCCGACCCGCCCCGGATCGCCAGCCGGCCAGCGTCCGCCTGGCCCTCCTCGGCGAGAGCAAGCGCGGCGGCGATCACGTCCTCCACGTCGACCACGCCCCACTGCCGGCGCAGCCGGTCCCGGTACAAGCGGCCGTACCCGGTCGAGCCGCCATAGTTCACATCAACGACCCCGATGCCGCGGCTGGTGAAGTACGCCTTTCCCAGGTCGAAGAGGCCGACTGCATGCGAGGTGGGACCGCCGTGCACCCAGACCACATAGGGCGGCAGTTCGCCCTCGGGTGCTACCGCCGCCGGGTGAGTGGGCGGGTACACGAGCGCGTGCACGCTGCGGCCGAACTGGCCGTCCAGCAGTACCTGACGCGGTACCGGCAGGTAGGCCCCGTCGGGCATGTCCTCGGTCTCCCGGCGCAGCACAGTCGTCTCTCCGGTGGCCGCGTCGATCCGGATGACGGACAGCGGCGTGGTCGGGCCGCCTGCCACGCCCACGATCGTGTTGCCGTCCGCGGACAGGCCCGAGGTGAACTCCTGGAAACCGATGTCGGGATCGGTCATCTCCGCGGTCTCGGGGTCGAGCAGCCCGAGGTGCATGCTGCCGACGCCATGCAGGACCGCGAGCCTCCCGTCGCCCAGCACCGCGAATGGCCGGCCGCCGAGCTGCCACAGCGGCTCGGCGAACTCCTCCTCGGCCGGGAACAGCGCCTGGGCCGGCTCGCCGACCAGGCCGACCTGGTACACGTTCCACCAGCCCGGCCAGTCGGACACCACGTAGAGGCTGGTCTCGTTGCGCCACCGCGGGGCCATCACCGACTCCCGCATGCCGCCTTTGACGATCCTCCCCTTGGCGGGGAGGCCGTCGGAAAGCATGGCGACCCGCAGCTCGGTGCCGTCCCACGGCATCCGCGGGTGATTCCAGCAGACCCAGGCCAGGCGGCTGCCGTCAGGAGAGGGGGTCGGGAACGCGAAGAAGTCAGACCCAGTGACGAGTTCGCGGATGGCCTCCGGGTTAGCGGCAGCGGATCCGTCCAGCGGGACGGCGACGATGGCGCGGGTGACCTTGCCGTCGTCGTGCCGCTCCTGGACACACCAGATCTCAGTGCCGTCCGGGGACAGCGTGAAGTCGGCGTAACGCAACGAAGCGTGCCCGTCATGCCCCGGCGGCTCAGGGGTGAGCGGGCTCGGGTCGGGGTCCACCAGGGCCGCCTTGCCCTTGCCCCGGCCGGTGCCCTGCTTCTCGACCTGGTCCTGCGGAACGACGTAGAGCCGCTGGTCAGCGTAGTTCGCAAAGACAATCGCTCCGCCACTGGACGGCTCGCCCTCCCGGCCACGCCACTGGGGCAGCGGCAAGTAGGAAAGCCCGCCGTATTCGTGCACGCGGGTGCGGGCGTTCCAGGGGGCGGCGAGCACGCTGCGCTGCTTCCCCCCCGGGCCGCAGTGCACCACGGTGACCCGGCCGCCTTCATCCGGCCGGCCTTCCTGCCACCACACGTCGTCACCGATGACAATGGGGTAAGAGATCAGCACCTGCCCCTTCGCCACATCTACCGCGGTGATCGGGGACGGCCAACTGCCATAGGGGGTTGCGGTAGGTCCCGCGCTCTCTGTCATAGGAATATCGTCTACCACGCCCGGGGTCGCCCACGGAAGATTCCAGACATGCCCCTTGCTGCGCGTACTCTCGTATATCGACATGAGCGCCTCTCGCACCTACCAGATCCGCACCCACGGGTGCCAGATGAACATGCACGACTCCGAACGGCTCGCCGGGCTGCTCGAGGAGGCCGGCTACCGTCCGGTGCCCGGGGACGCGGCACCGGACGTCGTGGTGTTCAACACCTGCGCGGTGCGGGAGAACGCCGACAACCGCCTGTACGGCAACCTGGGCCAGTTGCTCCCGGTCAAGACCGCCCACCCGGGCATGCAGATCGCGGTGGGCGGCTGCCTCGCCCAGAAGGACCGGGCCGGGATCGCGGACCGGGCACCGTGGGTGGACGTCGTGTTCGGCACCCACAACATCGGCTCGCTGCCCGCGCTGCTCGACCGGGCCCGGGTGCAGGCCGAGGCGCAGGTGGAGATCGTCGAGTCGCTGGAGCGGTTCCCCTCGGTGCTGCCCGCACGCCGCGAGTCCGCCTACTCCGGGTGGGTCGCCATCTCCGTGGGCTGCAACAACACCTGCACGTTCTGCATCGTGCCAGCCTTGCGCGGCCGGGAAACGGATCGCAGGCCCGGCGATGTGCTGGCCGAGATCCGCGCGCTGAGCACGGACGGGGTCCTGGAGGTCACGCTGCTCGGGCAGAACGTGAACTCCTACGGGGTCGGATTCGGTGACCAGAAGGCGTTCGGCAAGCTGCTGCGCTCATGCGGCGGGATCGACGGCCTGGAACGGGTGCGTTTCACCTCCCCGCACCCCCGCGATTTCACCGATGACGTCATCGCGGCCATGGCCGAGACGCCCAACGTCATGCCGCAGTTGCACATGCCGCTGCAGTCCGGCTCCGACACCGTGCTGCGGGCCATGCGCCGCGCCTACCGGCGCGAGAAATACCTCGGCATCCTGGAGCGGGTCCGTGCCGCCATCCCCGGCGCCGCCATCACGACCGACATCATCGTCGGGTTCCCCGGCGAGACCGAACGGGACTTCCAGGACACACTCGACATGGTGGGCCAGGCCCGTTTCGCTGGTGCCTTTACCTTCCAGTACTCACCGCGGCCCGGCACTCCCGCCGCCGGCATGGACGGCCAGGTAGCCGCCGCCGTGGTCCGGGAGCGGTACGAGCGGCTCGCCGCGCTGGTCGGAGAGATCTGCCTGGCGGAGAACGAGTCCTTCGTCGGACGTGAGGTCGAGGTGCTCGTGGCCGAGGGGGAGGGGCGCAAAGACGAGGCGACCCACCGGCTGTCCGGGCGGGCGCGGGACAACCGCCTGGTGCACTTCGCCCCGGCGGACACCGCGCCGCGGCCCGGGGACATGGTCACCACCATGGTCAGCCGGGCCGCGCCGCACTACCTGATCGCGGACGGCGCGCCGCTGGCGGTCCGCCGCACCCGCGGCGGCGACGCATGGCAGGCCCGCAGGGAGGCGCCAGGCATCGCGCCTGACGCCTCCGGCGGCGCTCCCGCCGCCGGGCCTGCCGGGGTGCTGCTGGGCATGCCCGCCGTGGGCCGCCCGTCCTGAGCGCTGTGCGCCCGGTCAGCCCTTCAGGACTGGCCGTCCCAGGGGGAGTGCCTTGCCGCCGGTGGCCTGCGACGCCGCGTCAAAGAAGAGGTAGATCCCGACC
>DAIRVB010000228.1:0-6991 GCA_036803065.1 Streptosporangiaceae bacterium | reverse complement strand
GATCCGCTGCTTCGTCAAGGGCGCGCCCGATCAGCTCCTGGCCCGCGCCGCCACGGTGCTGGACGCGGACACGGGCGCGGTTCCGGCCGACGGCCATATCCGGGAACTGTACCTAGCCGAGAACCAGCGGCTCGGGGACCAGGGCCTGCGGGTCATGGCCACCGCGCGCAGGGACTTCGACCCAGGGACCTTCGATCCCGGGGCTGAGCTGCTCCCGCTCGTGACCGATCTGGAGCTGCTCGCCCTGGTCGGGATCGTCGACCCGCCGCGCCCCGCCGCCAGGGCATCGGTCGCGCAGGCGAAGTCCGCCGGGATCAGGATCCGCGTGATCACCGGTGATCACGCGGTCACCGCGGCCGCGATCGCCCGCCAGCTCGGCATCGATGGCACGGTAATCAGCGGGGCAGAGTTCGGGGCGATGAGCGACGAGGAGGCAATGGACGCAATCGGCGATGTCGGCGTGATCGCCCGCGTCACCCCCGAGCACAAGGTCCGCCTGGTGGACGTGCTCAAGCGGAAGGGCGAGACCGTCGCCATGACCGGCGACGGCGTCAACGACGCACCCGCGCTGAAGAAGGCCGACATCGGGATCGCGATGGGCACCGGGACGGAGGTAGCCAGGCAGGCCGCGGTGATGATCCTGACTGACGACAACTTCTCCACGATCATCAAGGCGGTGGAACTCGGCCGCGGGCTGTATGACAACCTCACCCGGTACATCCGGTTCGAGATGGGATGCATGTTCGGTTTCATCATCGCCTTTCTCGGCGCCAGCATCTTCAACATCGCCGACGGCGAGCCGCTCGTTCCGCTGCAGATCTTGTGGGTGGCCTTCACCACCGTGACGATCCAGTCCATCGGGCTCGGGTACAGCAAACCTGCCGCGGGGCTCATGGAGCGCCCGCCCCGGCCGCCCGGCCAGCCGATCCTGCGCCGAGGGCTCATCATCTGGCTGGTCTCGGCAGGGCTGGTGATAGCCAGCGGCACGCTGAGCGTGATCAGCTGGGCGGAACAGGAGCACACGCTCACCATCGCGCGGACCATGGGCGTGGTCACGTTCTCGCTGCTCAACCTGTTCTTCTCGATCGAGGCGAAAGACGAACGGCAGTCGGCGTTCTCCCTTGACACCTTCTCCGACCGGACATTCATCATGACGACCGGGGTGTCCTTCTTCCTGCTCGTCATGTCCACCGTCCTGCGGCCGTTCCAGATAATCCTGAAGACAACCACGCTTGACGTCAGGCAGTGGCTCATCTGCACAGCCGTGGCACTGTCGATCATCGTGGCCGCCGAGATCCGGAAGGCGGTGCGGCGGCGGACCGCCCCTGAAGTCACTACAGCCGGCCAACCGGTGCCCCGGCCAGCAGCAACCGCCACCCGCTGACCAGCCCCGGCTGACCCTCGCGATTCTCCGATCCCGCGGGGCCATCACCGCAGGCATGCCGGCCCGCTGTTCATGGCCGGCCGTGGGGGCGCCGGACGAGACGGGCGCATCTGTGAGGCCAGGACCTGGCTGGATCGCCGCCTTGAGCGGCACGCCATCGTGCCTGCCCGGAGGGAGGACGGCCGCGTGCCATCCGAGGGACCTGCGGCAGACGGTGCAGCCGGAGCGGCGGCAGGTCAAAGAGCAGTCCGGTGTTCTGCTGGATGGCCTGGCGGCTGCCGTGGCCGGGCAGGCGCTTGTTTCAGCTGGTGATGCTGCCCAGGGTGACCTGCACGGTGGACTCGGTGCCGTTGCGCGACAGGCGCGCCGGCACCCGGTCACCGGGCTTGTGAGTGGCCAGCACTGATTGCAGCGCGGCGACCGAGGGGACCGGCTGGCCGGCCAGGGCTGTGATGACGTCGCCTGCCTGGATGCCGGCCTTGGCGGCCGCGCCGCCCGGCGTCACGCTGACCACGCCGGTCCCGGCGGGCTGGCCGCTGGCGTCGGCGACGGTCTGCGCGGCGATGCCCAGCGAGGCCCGGCCGGAGTTGCTGACCTTGCCGGTGGCGATGAGCTGCCCGGCGATGCTGGTGACGGTGTCGCTGGGGATCGCGAAGCCGATCCCGGCCGCGGCGCCGCCCAGTTGCGGGCTGGTGGCGGCCAGGGTCGGGATGCCGATCACCTGGCCGGACAGGTTGACCAGCGCGCCGCCGCTGTTGCCGGGGTTGATGGCCGCGCTGGTCTGGATGGCGCTGATCAGGACGGCCGAACTGCCCTGTCCCTCAGCGACCGTGCGCCCGGTCGCCGAGACGATCCCGTCGGTCACGGTCCCGGTCAGGCCGAGCGGGTTGCCCATGGCCAGCGCGATCTCGCCCACCCGCACCGAGGCCGAGCGGCCGAACGACGCCGGGCGCAGCGACCCGGCCCCGCTGTCCACCTTGATCACCGCCAGGTCATCGGGCGCGAACACGCCGACAACCCGGGCGGCCAGCGTCTTGCCGCCGCTGGCCAGGCCTACCTGCAGCGCCGTCGCGGTGCCGACCACGTGCGCGTTGGTGACGATGTCGCCTTTACCGTCATACACCACACCGGATCCGGACCCGGAGCTGGTAGAGATCTCCACCACTGACGGTAGTACCCGGCTCACGACCTGCTCATACTGCTGCTCCAAGGAGGACGCAGCCCCGGATGGGGCCGCGGCAGGAGACGGACTGGCACTCGCGCTGGCTCCGCTTCCCGGCGCGCTGCTGCAAGCCGCCGCCGCGCCCAGGGTCACCAGCGTGATTCCCGCGCCGGCCAGCCACCGGCCGGCGGCGGAGCCTCGCGGCGGCGCAGAATGCCTCACGCGGCTGCCCTTTTTCCCTGCTGGCGTTTCGCTGCCGATCAGGTCGGTGCTCATTCCGGTCTCCTGTCCGCCCATGACATGACTGTCACCAGGCTTATTCGGTGTGCCGGAGTCCGCAAGGGCCGTTAGGCCTGGAATAGAGGCATAAATGGCCGCGCGAACTGACCAGCCTGTTCCAGCTGACCGCTGGCTACGCCGGCGCGGTAGGTGCGAAAGACCCTCGTTCGGCCCTGGTTCCGGTGACTTTGGGCTCTGCGTGCCGAAGGTGGCGCCGGGTCACTGTTGGCTGATTGTGCCTGTCGCTGGCTGTTGCGCGGCTTCTCGGCGGGCTGGAAGGGAAATGTCATGAAGGTCAGCACCGAACGGTCCGCCCGCGGATCTGCCAGAGGCACGGTAATCCGGTCAGCATACTGGTCAGGCCGCCTGGTCATGATCTCCGCCCGGTGATCCCGCCATGAACCGGGCAAAGGCGCCTACCCGCAATGGCCCGGCACCGAAGCGGCCGGCAGCGGGCAAGGGGGGCGACGATGTGCGCCCGATGCTGCTATTTCGCTGGGGCGTCTATGTAAGCCTCGGTGTCCTTGCCACCGCCGCGGCGGCGGTAGCCGTCTACACTGCTCGCGCGGTGCTCATCCGGGCGCTGATCGCCCTGTTCCTGGCGATCAGCCTGGATCCCGCCGTGCGCATGCTGACCCGCTGGCACCTCCGCCGCGGGCTCGCTGTCCTGGTGATCGTCCTGGTGTCGCTCGGCCTTGCCGCCGCCTTCCTGCAGTCGGTCATCCCTGCCATGGTCGACCAGTTCCATGCCCTGGTGAAGGACTTTCCCGGCTATCTCGCCAGCCTGCAGCACCGTTCGGCCAGCTTCCGGGAGCTGAGCGACCGGTTCCACCTCACCAGCCAGATCGAGAACCTGCTCGCCGGCCTCCCGGGCCGGCTCGGCAATGGCCTGATCGGGATCACCGGCCGCTTGTTCTCGGCACTGTTCTCAGCCCTGACGGTGGCGGTCCTCACCATCTATTTCATGGCCGACCTGCCCAGGCTCCGCCGTGGCGCGGTACTGCTGTTCCCGCGCGCTCACCGCGCCCAGTTCGGCCGGATCACCGACGTGATCATCGAGAAAGTCGGCGCGTACATGATCGGGAACATCGTGATTTCCATCGTCGCCGGCCTGGCGACGTTCGCTGCGCTCACCGTGCTCGGCGTGCCGTTCGCCGTGCCGCTGGCCTTCGTGGTGGCGCTGCTTGACCTCATCCCCATGATCGGCGCGACGCTCGGCGCAGCCGTCTGCGTGCTGGTCGCGCTGCTGGCCGCCAGCCTGTGGCCGGCCACGGTGCTCGTGGCCGCGTTCTTCGTGATCTACCAGCAGCTTGAGAACTACCTGATAGCGCCGCGCGTACTGCGCAGCGCGGTCAAGCTCACCCCGGCCGCCGTCCTGCTGGCCGGCCTGATCGGAGGCACCGCCCTGGGACTGATCGGCGCCCTGATGGCGATCCCGGTCGCCGCCGGGGCCAAGGTCCTGCTGTCCGAGCATCTCCAGGCCAGGGACGCGGCCGGCACTAGCGCCGCAGCGCACCACAACGGCGAGACGGCCAGGTAACCCGGGCAGCACGGCCCGGCAACTGGCGCTCACACCGGGCGGTAGGGCTGCCCGATCTGGGTGTGCCAGGTGGCCGGCCAGGGCGGGCCTGGGACCAATGCCTCTGGCTCTACGCGATGCGGAACCGTCCCGTGTTCCGCTGCGAGCTACGCTACGCGGGAACCACTGAGAAGGTCACCCTCACTCAGCTGTCGGTGATCAACGGCCCCGGTGTTCGGCGGGCCGCTGCGGCTCAGCGTCCCGGCCTCCAACCCCGGACGACCGGCTGCTGGACATGCTCGCCATCGAGGACGTGACGTCTGGCCGGATGCTTGCATCCGGCACCGCGATGCTGCTGCGGGCCCGGCGGCCGGTACCTGGCATCCGCGTCTGGCACGCCGCCCGCCTGCACGTGCGTGCCGATGACCCGCTGGAGGTGACCCTCGATGGCGAGATCGTCGGGACCTTGCCCGGCGTCTTTGAAGTCGCCGGCGAGACCCTGTGCGTCATCACCCCGCTCGGCTTCGAGGGCATCGACGGCTGAGGCCAGCCAGCATATCCGCCACGGTCCGAGCCTTTCCGCTATGACAGGCGGCGGCCGTCCTGGCTGGCTGCGGCTGAGGCTCCGGCGGCAGGGTTGCGGCGGAACACGAGGCGGTCCAGCCGGACGGCGGCATACCCGAGCGTTGACAGAGCGAAGACCACGAGCAGGTCGGTTAGGGTCAGCGGCACAGTGTGCAGCAGGTCGCGCAGCAGCGGCACGTACAGCCCGGCGAGCTGGAGCGCCAGCGCCGCGGCCACCGCGGCAGGCAGCAGCGGGTTAGCGAGGGTGCCGGGGCGTGCCCGTGAGCCGAGCGCGACAGCGAGCTGGGTGGTGCCCAGGGCGAAGAAGGCCATGCTCTGCCACGGCCGGCCGGTGGCATCGGCCCACATGGCTACGCCCAGGGTCACTGCGGCCACGACGAGGCCGACCCGGAGGACGCGCTGCCACAGGCCCGCGCCGAGGACGCTTTCTGATGGCGGCCTCGGCGGCCGGCTCATCACGCCCGGGCCGGCGGGCTCGCTGCCGAGCGCGACTCCGGGCAGGCCGTGGGTGAGCAGGTTCACCCACAGGATCTGGGCGGGCAGCAGCGGCAGCGGCAGGCCGAGCGCGGGCCCGGCGAGCATCACCGCGATCTCGGCGCTGCCGCCGGACAGCCCGTACAGCAGGAACCGGCGGATGTTGGCGTACACCCGGCGGCCTTCCTCGGCCGCCGCTACCACCGTCCCGAGCTCATCATCGGCCAGGACCAGGTCAGCGGCCTGCCGGGCGACCTCGGTGCCGCGCTTGCCCATGGCCACGCCGATGTCAGCGCGGCGCAGGGCGGGACCGTCATTGACCCCGTCACCCGTCATCGCGACCACGTCACCGGCAGCCTGGAGCGCGCTGATGATCTCGAGTTTCTGCTCAGGAACGGCCCGCGCGAACACCCGCGCCCGCAGATCGGCCAGCGGGCCGCCAGGTTCGCTGCAGTCGACCACCGCGCCGCCGGGCTCCAGGATGCCGAGTTCGGTGGCGATCGCGCGTGCCGTGGCCGGGTGATCCCCGGTGATCAGCACCGGGGTGATCCCCGCCGCCTGGCACGACGCGATAGTGGCGGCCGCGGCGCGGCGCGGCGGGTCCACGATGGCGACCAGGCCGAGCAGCTGCAGGCCCTGCTCCAGCTCACCCGCAGCGCCCGGCACGGCAGGCCGGTCGGCCGCGGCCACGGCGAGCACCCGGAACCCGTCCCGGGCAAGCTCCTGCGCGCGGGCACGGGCCAGGCCGGCGACTCCAGGGCCGCCGGCCAGCATCGGCGGGGACAAGATGACCTCCGGAGCACCCTTGCAGATCACCCGCACTCCGCCGGCGGGGCGCTGGTGCACCGTGGTCATCCGCTTCCGGCCGCTGTCGAAGGGCAGCTCGGCCACCCGCGGCGCAGCCACGTTGAGCTGCTCGGGCTGCAGCCCCAGCTTCCCGGCGGCGGTCAGCAGGGCAGCCTCGGTAGGGTCGCCCACCGCCGCCCAGTCATGCACGTCACCGCCCGGCGGGTGCAGCGCCGCGTCATTGCACAGCGCGGCGGCGGTGAGCAGTTCGGTCACGTCGGCCCCGGCCGCGTTGTCCAGCGGCTGGCCGCCGCGGAGCACCTGGCCGTCCGGCCCGTAGCCGGTGCCGGTGATCACCGCCTCTCCTGCCGGGGTCCACAGCCGGCGGGTCACCATGGTGCCCTCGGTCAGGGTCCCGGTCTTGTCGGTGCACAGGACAGTCACCGAGCCGAGGGTCTCGACGGCGGGCAGCCGCCGCACCAGCGCGTTGCGGGCGGTCATCCGCCGTGCTCCCAGGGCGAGGGCGAGGGTGACCACCGCAGGCAGCGACTCGGGCACGGCCGCGACCACCAGGCTTATCGCCGTGATGATCATCAGTTCGGCGGACTGGCCGCGGGCCAGGCCCAGGGCCAGCACGATCGCGCACAGGACCACAGCGGTCCCGGCCAGGGCCCGGCCCACCCCGGCCATCCGCCGTTGCAGGGGGGTCAGCCCGGTTCTGGCCTCCATCAGCGCGGCGACCCGCCCCATGGCGCTGGCCGTTCCGGTCGCCGTCACGACCGCCCGTCCGCGGCCGCGGACG
>DAIRVB010000227.1:0-7010 GCA_036803065.1 Streptosporangiaceae bacterium | reverse complement strand
TGGGCCGCCGTTTCCAGTATTTCCCCGGTGTTCCGCAGGTCGGCGTCGATGTAGCTGGTCAGCCCGGCCGGGCCGCTGGTCAGCAGCGCGCGGGCGTGCGCCAGCACGATCGGGTCGTTGTCCACGTACACGACGCGGGCGCCGGGGGCCACGGACTGGGCGACCTCATGGGTGTTGTTCGAGGTCGGTATGCCAGTGCCAATGTCCAGGAACTGCCGTATCCCGGCCTCGGCCGTCAGGTAGCGCACGGTGCGGGCCAGGAACGCCCGGTTGGCGCGGACCGAGAAGACGATGTCCGGGTAGGCGGCGATCGCCTGCTCCCCCGCCGCCCGGTCGGCGGCGAAGTTGTCCTTGCCGCCCAGCCAGTAGTCGTAGACCCGGGCGACGTGCGCCACGCTGGTGTCAAAGACTGCCTGCTGGTCCTCGCTGACAGGATCACCGGCCTGGGATTCACCGGCCGCGGAGGAGCTTTCGCTCGTCATTTACGCCCGACCCCGCCCCACAGTGCTGCGGGGCTGTTCGCCTCGGCTTCGGTGTCGGGCCGCCACCGCTGAACCCGCGTCATGCCCGGCTCGACCAGTTCCAGGCCGCTGAAGAACCGGGTGACCTGGGCCTGGTCGCGGAAGGTGACCTTTTCCGCCATGAGCCGGTTCAGCCGCTCGGCCATATCCCCCATCGCCGCGGCCTCGATATCCGAGGCTGGGTGAGACAGTGCGAGATAGCTGCCCACTGGCACCGCGCTGAGCAGCCTGGCCACGATGCCGTACGGGTTGTCGGCGTCGTCGATGTGCTGCAGGATCGCCATCAGCATGATTGCGACCGGGCGGGAGAAGTCCAGCGTCCCGGCTGCCTCTTCCAGGATCTTCCCGGTGTCGCGCAGGTCGGCGTTGATGTAGTTGGTGAGCTCTCGCGAATCGCTGACCAGCAGCGCGCGGGCGTGCGCCAGCACGACAGGATCGTTGTCCACGTACACGACGCGGGCGCCGGGGGCCACGGACTGGGCGACCTCATGGGTGTTGTTCGAGGTCGGTATGCCAGTGCCAATGTCCAGGAACTGCCGTATCCCGGCCTCGGCCGTCAGGTAGCGCACGGTGCGGGCCAGGAACGCCCGGTTGGCGCGGACCGAGAAGACGATGTCCGGGTAGGCGGCGATCGCCTGCTCCCCCGCCGCCCGGTCGGCGGCGAAGTTGTCCTTGCCGCCCAGCCAGTAGTCGTAGACCCGGGCGACGTGCGCCACGCTGGTGTCAAAGGTCGGCGACTCCTCGCCGTGGCCGTCAATGTCACCGGGCCGTTCGTCAGGTACCGGTGCGCCTTCGCTAGTCACTGATACGCCTTTCGAGCGTGCTGCCGACACTTCGATCACGGTGCTAGCGGACCGCCCCGCATTGCGCGCTAGGTTTCCCGGATGATCTCCCCGAGGAAACCCGCGGTCTCGGCGGGGGTCAGGGCATCGGCGCTGAGGCGGTTCATGACCTCCATGTAATGGTCCACGTGTGCGCGTCGTTCCAGGTAGAGAGCGCTAGTTAGCTGCTCGATGTAGACGACATCCGGCAGGTCCGGCTCTCCGAAGCGCAGCACGGTAAACGAGCCGCCCGCTCCCGCGTGGCCGCCGCGGCGGAACGGCATGACCTGCAGGGTGACCGTCGGCAGCCCGGCCACCTCCTGAAGGTGGCTCAACTGGGCCCGCATGACTTTCCGGCCGCCTAGTGGCCGCCGCAGCGCTGCCTCGTCCATCACCGACCACATCCGCGGCGGATCCGGGTTGGTGAGCAGGTCCTGGCGTTTCATCCGGAGGCTCACCCGGCGTTCGATCTCGTCGGCGGGCGCGGCGCCATGGCCGAGCTTGGTGACGGCGCGCGCGTAGGCCTCAGTCTGGAACAAGCCGTGCACGAACTGAAGCTCGTAGGTGCGGATGAGCGAGGCGGCCTCCTCGAGGCCCAGGTATGCCTCGAACCAGTCAGGCAGGATGTCGCCGTACTGGGCCCACCACCCCTGGGCATTGGCCTGCCGGGCCAGCGACAGGAGCCCTTCCCGTACCTTCTCGTCGGTGACGCCGTAGACCGTGAGCAGGTCGGTGACATCCCGCTCCTTGAAGCCCACCCGGCCGTGCTCCATGCGACTGATCTTGGAGCGGGAACCCCGGATGGCATAGCCGGCCTGGTCGGGCGTGATGTCAGCGGTCTCACGGAAGCGCCGCAACTGGGCGCCGAGCATCATGCGCAGGACAGTGGCGCCGGCCCGTGGCGCACCGAAGATGGGGGCGGGCATCTCGCTGCCCGGCTGAACCGTACTCATCCTGGCTCCCAGACCGTTGGATCAGCGCTGCATGCCCGCTTCCGACCTAACACCCCAACGGTGACATCGCACCGCCCCAGCGCACCCCAAGGGCCGGCGAGCGTTGCACAGTGCGTCGCACCGGCGGGGACGGACAGCACGATATCACTGCATACCCGAACTGTCGTAGCGCCATTTCCCCGGCCCGTGCGTTAACAGCAGGCTGCCATCCTGGTACAGATCATCGAACTCGCCGTTCTTCGCCCCGCTGAGAAATGCGGCGACCTCGGCGCGAGTGTAGATCAAGGCCGGTCCGGACGGGTAGCGGGAGTTACGGACAGCGATCGCGTCGCCGGGTAGTTCCGCGACCTCGACACAGCTTCCGCTCGGATTGCTGACCCGGCTCTTGCGCCAGCGCGCAGCGAGCTGATCAGCCTGGACGCCATTTTTGACCGGCATCGTTTTTTTCCTCCGCGAGGGGCATCAAGGGGAAACATGCAGGCGGGCGCACGCGGCGTTACGGGCACAACCCTTTCCACAGTGCAGCCTAACAGACTTATGCACGTGCGAAGGAACGTGCATAAGTCCCTTGCAGCAGGGATCCGCTTACGGCACGATAGGGTCGTAAGCGCCATTTCCCACCGTCCGCGACAAGATCGTTCGGAAGGCGATGACAGCGAACCCATTACGCTTGGTGAGCAGTGCGGCGGGCGGCGTGGGCTGGCACTGGTTGACCTCAGCTGTGGAGATGGCCGCCCTGGCGAGCGGGAATTGCCCGCTGGCGCCAGAGCCCGGCGCCACGGGCTGGACGTGCTCCTCGCGGATCGCCAGGCGGACGCCCGCCGCCGACGCCAGTTCCGTGTGCGCTGCCCGGGGGTTCGCCGTGGCCACACTGCGGCACTGGGGCGCGGCAGATCGCTGCGAGGATATCGCCGTGGTCGTGTCTGAACTGCTGACCAATGCGCTGCGGCACGCGGTGCCACGTGCTGTGGGGACCCAGCCACGTGCTGTGGGGACCCAGCCACGTTCAGCTGGTACCCGGCCACGATGGCCGATCCGGCTCGGCCTGCTGCAGTGCGGGCCCTGCGTGCTGTGCGCGGTTGCCGACCCCAGCGAAAGCGCTCCGGCGCAGGCGAAACCCGGCGAGCTCGCCGAGACCGGCCGCGGCCTGGAGGTCATCGGGGCGCTCAGCGACAGCTGGGGCTGCATCACCGCCAGCGACATGGGGAAAATTGTCTGGGCCACGTTCTCAACCGAGCCCGCCTCGGTGCGCGCAGTCTCTGATAAGTGGTCCGACTGGCTCACGAACAGTCAGGGTGAGAGCGCCTGCCAGTAAGCGTGAACAGGACTGCCGCTGCCGCGGCGACCACGGCGGCTATGGCCCATGCAGCCCGCGGCGGTCGCGTGCCGGCGGCTGACAGCAATTGGAGCGCCGCGGCCAGTCAGGGCATTTCCCGCACCACCTCGGCGGGATCCTTGTCCCGCCGCAGGCCCTGGAACCTGGGATGGCGCAGCTGCCCGTCGGTCGTCCATTCGCTGAAACCGACCTGGCCGACCAGACGGGGCTCCGCCCAGTGCACCCGGGACCGCGGCAGGACGCCGCGCTCGAACGGCGGCCGGTCCCGCTCCAGCGCGGCCAGCGCCGCATGCAGGCTGGTCAGGGTGCGCTGATCGAATCCGGTGCCCACCTTGCCTGCGTAGGCAAGCTTGCCGTTGCGGTCGTAGTAGCCGAGCAGCAGAGCGCCGAACCCGGTACGTGAGCCCTGCGGGTCGGTGTAACCGCCGATCACGAACTCCTGCGCGTTCTCGCACTTGAACTTGAGCCAGTCCCGGCTGCGCCCGCCCCGGTACGGCGCATCCGCGCGCTTCGCGACGACACCCTCCCAGCCCGCCGTGCAGGCCTCCCGCCAGTACGCCTCGCCGTCAGCGTCGCGGTGCTCGGTGAAACGCAGCGGGTCGGTGAACGACAGCAGGCTGCGCAGCAGCCGCTTGCGCTCCCGCAACGGCAGTGGCGGCGTATCCTGCCCGGCGGCCCACAGCACGTCAAAGAGGTAGTAGTAGACCGGCACCTCGGTAAGCAGCGGCTGCCCCGGATCGTGGACCCCCAGCCGCTGCTGGAGCCGGGCAAAGCTGGTCTGGTTCCCGTCGAAGGCAACGACCTCCCCGTCGACGATGAAATCGTCCGCGTGCTGGGCCTTGAGGGCGGCGGCCAGCTCGGGATAGGTGGCGGTAACCACCTTCTGGTTGCGGGTCATCAGCCGCAGCTCGGACCCGTCCCGGAAAGCCAGGCAGCGCTCGCCATCAAGTTTGCGCTCGAAGATCCACGCTGGGTCGGAGAACCTCTCCCGGGTGAGCGTGGCAAGCTGGGGATCCAGCCAGGCCGGCTGGGCCGGCCTGGCCGACGGTGACCGGCTGCCGGTTTCCGTTGCGCTGGATGGTTTCATTCTCTACCCTCGCTGCTCACGACCGCCGTACTGGTGGCCTAGGCCGGTTCTCCTACCCAGCGCGGCGGGCGTCCTCACCCGGGACGGGCCACGCCCTGACGTTTGACGCGCCGCCTGCGGGTAGTAGGAGGCGATGCCCCGCGCCGAGCCCCTCCGTGCCGTCGTCACGAACGACGACGGGATCGACAGTGCGGGCTTGCGCCTGCTCGCGGCGGCCGCACTCCGGACCGGATGCAAGGTCCTGGTCGCCGCGCCCGACCACCAGGCGTCCGGGTCCAGCGCCGCGATCACGGCTGTGCGCGACGATGGGCGCATCGTGATGGAGCGCCGGAAACTGGCCGGCCTCGACACGGTTCCCGCCTACGCGGTCCAGGCCGCCCCCGCTTTCATCGCGTTCACCGCCGTCCGGGAGGCGCGAAACGACACCGACCGTAGCCGCCCTGGGCACCGCCGCCCGGCCGGCCGGGTATAACGCGATTGCCGGCTCCGCCCCGTGTTTGAGACCGGCCTGTGCAGGTAGGAGAAGGCCGATCGCTCGTCCCGGTGGCGTGCACCCCCGTGCACCCCCCCGCGCGCTGCCGGGACGTAGTGGCGAAGCCATAGCAGGCGGTTGCCGGATGTGACCAGGGGTAACTGGACGCGGAGGGAGCAAAGACCACGGCCGGAGGCGAGCACAGCATGCAGGTCTCCGCGCACTGCGCGCCGACCCTGCACGCGCATGTCGGCGCCGCGACGGCGAACCTGCGGCACGTCGGATACTTCCATGACCACCAGGGCATCGATAGGCTGCTGTTCGACGGAGCCCTCGACGCCCACGGCGGCGTGCTCACCCTGGATCCTGGCCATCCCGGTCTCGGCGTGCAGCTACGGGCGGCCGACGCGCAGCGGTACCGGCGGTCGTGATGACGTCCGATCCGCCAACGACACTCCGCCACGACCACCAGGCCGGCCTAGGCCTGCTCGCCCGCGACCCCCGGAGGGATGACCGATGAAAATCGCGCCCAGCCTGACCTTAATTGCTATCGGTGCCATCTTCACCTTCGCCATCACGTCCAGCCCCAGCTGGCTGAACCTGCAGGTCGTCGGGGTAATCCTGATGGGCACCGGCGTGGCTGCACTGCTGATCCCGCAGCGGACACGGGACCTGGTGCGCCGCCGGATCCTGGTCCGGAGGGGCCCCAGGGGGCCCATCGTCAGCGAGGTCGACGAGACCCTCCCGCCCTACATCTCGCTCAACCCGGGATCCGCCGCCGACGGCCACGAGCAGCCAGGGATCCCCGTGGAGCGGACGGTAATCGTGCCAGCCACTCCGGACCCAACGGCGCAGCGGGCGACCGCTGCTGACGCCACACAGCCCGCGGGCACCGAGATAGTGGACGAATACCTCGAAGAATGACCGCGGTACCGGGCAGGGAGACCGCTGTACCGGGCAGGGAGAGGGTCATTGCTCCGCGATGAACGCGTCGACCCGCTTTTCGCGGAGGCGCTTGCCCACCAGCAACAGCTGTATTCAGCCGCGTCACGCATGACACGCAACCCGGCCGACGCCGAGGACCTGGTCCAGGAGACCTACGCCAAGGCTTATGCGTCATTTCACCAGTTCCGGGAGGGAACCAACATCAGGGCGTGGCTCAACCGGATCCTGAAGAACACCTTTATCAACGGATACCGCAAGAGGCAGCGCGAACCGCTGCTGGCCACGACCGGGGTCGAGGACTGGGAGCTGGCACGCGCCCAGCCGGACACGGCGGACGGGACGCGCTCAGCGGAGGATCTCGCGCTTGAGCGCCTCCCGGATGCCCGCCTGACCAACGCGTTCAACCAGCTCCCCTACGATTTCCGGCTCGCTGTCTACCTGGCCGATGTCGAGGGCTTCGCTTACCGGGAGATCGCCGACATCATGCGCTGCCCGGTCGGCACCGTGATGTCCCGGCTGCATCGCGGCCGGAGCCGGCTGCGGGAACTGCTCGCCGAGACCGCGCTGGTCCGCGCCTGATGAAAGCATGGTTCCCGCCGCACGTCCTGCGGGACTACGCGCTGATCGCCGATGGGAAGCGCGGCGCCCTGGTCGGCCCGCGCGGAGACATCGTGTGGTTGTGCGCGCCGCTTTGACGACATCCCATTCCCGCGGCACGCCAGTGGGCTATTGACGGCGCACTACCCACCACGCCAGGACGACGAGCGCCAGGCAGACGCCCATCATCACAAAGTAGGCACGCTTACGGGTCATGAGACGCCATTGCCCCTGACCGCGTGCAGCATGTGTGAGCAGGCCGGATCTGGGCAGCTTGA
>DAIRVB010000226.1:0-7018 GCA_036803065.1 Streptosporangiaceae bacterium | reverse complement strand
CCGACCCCAGCGCCTGGACCTGAACCCCCGAAGGATCAATGCGGCGCTGCACTAGCCTGAAAGCCGAAGTCCGAACGCCCGCGACGTCGAAATGACAACTGGCTGACCGGGATATACCGTATTGCCCGAGTACGCCACGTCTTGCGTAGACCACCAGAACGTGCCTAGCTGGTGGCTCATGTGGCAAAAATGCAGATTTATGGCTAGAGGAAACGAGAAGGCGCCCGCTTAGGCATACTCAGGGGAGTACGCTCCCAGGCACTGGGCGACCGCTCGCGATTCCGGGTATGCCAGGCCAGGGCATAGATTGCCCCGGTATCTGGGCCGGAGCGTGAGGCCTCGTCCACCCCCCGCACGTCCCCCCCCGTCTAACCCAGGATTAAGCCACATGCAGCCTGAAATCGACGCCCAGCTCAGCAACTTCTTCGAGGAAGCCACACCCCGTGAGTTCGCGCGGGTCATGCGGGGATACGACCCGCACCAGGTCGACGAGCACTTCAAGCAACTCGACAGTGAGGTGCGCCAGCACCGGGACCAGGTTGGGGCGCTCCAGCAGGAGCTGTCCGATGCGCATCGCCAGATCCGGGAGCAGGAGCGCCCGACCTACGCCGGGCTCGGTTCACGCATAGAGCAGCTCCTGCGGCTCGCCGAGGAACAGGCCACTGAGATCGCCCAGGAGGCCAGGTCCGCCGCGAACGAGCTGAACGCGGCGGCCAAGGTCGACGCGGCGGAGCTGCGGGCGGCGGCCGAGAACGAGTCGGCCGAGCTGCGGGCGAACGCCAAGCGGGAGACCGACGACCTGCGTGGGTCGGCCGAGCGTGAGGCCGACGCCATCAGGACCAGTGCCCGGCGCGAGGCAGACGAGCTGACATCGACCACCGAGCGGGAAGCGGCCAAGCTCCGTGCCACCGCCGACCACGAGGTCGCCGAGAAGCGGGCCGCGATCGAGCGGGACATCGCCAAGCTGCGTACCACCACCGAGCGCGAGGTGGCTCAGCTCAAGGCTTCCGCCAAGCGCGAGCGTGACGAGATTCTCACCACGTCCAAGCGGCAGTCGGATGAGATGCGCAGCCAGGCTCAGCGGATCCTCGAGGAGAGCGAGGCGCAGCGCGCCCAGGCTGAGGCGGAGTTCGAGATCCAGCTTGCCTCGCGGCGCGAGGAAGCCGAACGCCAGGAAGCCGAGCGCCTGTCAGCCGCCCAGTCGGCCACCCAGAAGCTGGTCACCGAGGCTGAGCAGCGGGCGGCCACGGCGGAGCAGCGGGCCAGCAAGGCCAGTGCCCAGGCTGAGCAGACCCGGCGCGAGGCCGACCAGCACTCGCGGCAGCTCGTCACCAACGCGAAGAAGAACTCCGACCAGATCGTCGCACAGGCGAAGAGCCAGGCTGAGCAGCTCCTGGCCGACACCAAGAGTGAGATCGAACGGCACCGCGCCGCGGCGCAGCGCGAGGTTGACGACCTGTCGAGGCAGAAGGAGAGCATCTCCACCCACCTCGCCCAGATCAGTCAGCTGCTCGGTACCCAGATGCCGGGTCTGGCCGACGCCCTCAAGCCGGGCAGGCAGGCCGTCGGAGTCGGTGCGCAGAAGGCAGTCAGCGCCCCGCCACAGCAGGCGGCCGCGCCCGCGGCACCTGCGGCACCCGCGCCGCCGCGGCGCGAGGAGCCACGCAATGGCGGCCCCAGCCAGCAGCATCCAGCCGCGCCGCCGGCTGGGCAGCAGGCCCCGGCTGCGCCCGCGGGCAAGCAGCCGGTACCGGCCAAGGCCAGCAACGGCAACGACGAGGACTGGTGGACCGAGTAGTCACAGCACATCGATGAGGGGCCGGCGCGCACGCGCGCCGGCCCCTCATTCGTTGTCAGCCGGGTCAGCTCATCACGGTCTGGCCGCCATCGATGACCAGCGCCTGCCCGGTCATGTACGACGAGGCGTCGCTGGCCAGGAAGACCGCGGGGCCCGCCATCTCCTCGGCGCGGCCCCAGCGCTGCATCGGCACCGTCGCCACGGTGGCCTTCGCGGCGGCCTCGTCCTGCCACAGGTCCCGGTTGAGCTCGGTAGCGGTCCAGCCGGGGCAGAGCGCGTTGACCCGGACGCCGAGCGTCGCCCATTCGACCGCGAGCGACTTCGTCAGCGAGATGAGGCCCGCCTTGGCCGCCCCGTAGGGAGACAGGAACGGGGATGCGGCCAGGCCCGCCACCGAGGCGACGTTGATGACTGAGCCCTGGCCCCGCTCCACCAGGTGACCTCCGACCGCATGGCACACATACATCGCGGAGTCCAGATTCAGCCTGATGAGCTTGTCCCAGCCGGGCAGCCTCAGGTCGAGGAAGGGCACCAGGAAGTTGGAGCCACCGGCGTTGTTCACGACCACATCCACGTGCCCGAGTTGCTCGATGGCGGCGGCGACCGCGGCGGACACTTCCTCCTGGCGCGTCACGTCCGCCGGGATGACGAACGCCTTGCGGCCATGCGCAGCGACCTGCGCCGCCGTCTCGGCCAGGCCATCCGCGCTGCGGGCCACCAGGGCCAGGTCAGCCCCGGCCTCCGCCAGGGCGACCGCGATCACCCGCCCGATCCCCCGGGAGGCGCCGGTAACAAAAGCCTTCTTGCCGGTCAGGTCGAAAAGGGGCACGGTCAGTCCTTCCACTCGGTCGGCAGCGGCCAGGCCGCCGGATTGACCCGGCGCACGATCTCGTTCAGCACAATACGGACGTAGGGCTCGCCGACCCACAAGTGCTTGGCCCCCTCGACCGCCACGATCTCTGCCTGGGGGACCCGTCCGAAGCGCTGCCGCGCCTCATCGGGACGGAGATAGTCATCGAGTTCCGGGACGAGAACCAGCAGCGGCTTCCCGGACGCAGCCCAGGAATCCAGATCCTCGTCGCCCGCCCGCTTCAGCGGCGGTGAAAGCAGGACAGCGCCCTCCACTGCGGGATCCGCCCCCCACTTCAGCGCCAGTTCGGTGCCGAACGACCAGCCCAGCAGCCAGAGCCGGGGCAGGCCGGCCGCAGTACACCAGGCAATCGCGGCGGCCACGTCACGGCGTTCCGATTCCCCGTCGCCGAACTCACCCTCGCTGCGGCCGTGCACCGACGCGGTGCCGCGGGTGTTGAACCTGAGCACCGCGAGCCCGGCGAGCACGGGCAGCCGGTAGGACGCCTTGCGCAGGATGTGACTGTCCATCATGCCGCCGTGGGTGGGCAGCGGGTGCAGGCAGACCAGCGTGGCCACGGGCGCCTGGTCCAGGGGCAGCGCCAGTTCTCCGGTCAGGGCCAGGCCGTCCCCGGTGCGCAGGGCGACCCGTTCACGCCGGGCCGGCAGGATCGTGCTCGCCCTGATATCGCTCATGCGCGTCCCGTCCGCTCCGCTCTCTCCTGCCGCACTGTCTCCTGCCGCACCCTTACCTGCCGCGCTGTCTCCCGGGGGCCCGGCGGTCACGCTGCTCCCAGCAGGGCCGGTGCCAGTGCCTGCGCTCGCTCAGCCCGGGGGTCAGCGCGGGCCAGGCCACCAGGTGCGGCGTGCCGGGAGGGATTTCCTGATCGCATCCGGGGCAACGATAGCCCTTCACAGCGGCGGCGCCCGGCACGAGCCGGACCACCCAGTCCTGGCCGTGCCACGACTCCTGGACCGGCGGGCCGAGTCGAGGAGAGGGGCCCCCGGCACCAGCGGCGGGCGCGCCGCGACCGCTCCGGCCCGCGCCGCCACGGCCGGTCCCGCCGCGTCCTCGGCGCGCGAGATTGTCAGGCAGGCGGCGGGCCTTGCGCGGGCTCACGGCAGTCACTGCCCCGATCCGCCAGAGTGGAACGCGAGGCCGGCGGTCGCATGGTCGGCGAGCAACGCAGCCGGAGCGAAAGCCGGATCGCCGTACCGCGCGTGCATCGAAGCGAGCACCGCGTGCACCCGCCCGGCGCCGATGTCGTCCAGCATGGCCAGCGGCCCACGCGGGTATCCGCAGCCCAGCGTCATCGCGGCATCCACGTCGGCCGCGCTCGCGTATCCGTCCTGCACCATCCGGACAGCGTCGTTGAGGTGCGGGTAGAGCAGCGCGCCGGCCAGGAACCCAGGCCGGTCCGGGCAGTGGACAACCTCCAGGCCCAGCCGCCGGCCGAGCGCGGCCGCGCGGGCGGCCGCCCCGGCCGAGGACGCCACCGTGCTGATCACCTCGGCGAGCCGGCCGCCGCCCGGCACATGCATGCCCACCGTGTCGGCCGCTCGATCGGCCGGCGCGGCCGGCAGAACGGCGGCGCCTGGCGACGCCACCACCACGACGAGGTCACTCTCGCCTGCTGTCACACTGACCCCCGCAGCCCCGATCATCTCGGCCAGCGTAGCCACAGCGGCCGGCCCCGCGTGATCCGCTGCGCCGTCGATCAGCGTGACGGACGACAGGATGGGACGAGAATCGTTGGGCTGAATGGTAGGGGTGAGCACGGCGGGCGGCGGAGAATCCTGGCCGTAGTCGTAGAACCCGCGGCCGCTTTTCCGGCCTATCCTGCCTGCCTCTGTCATCCGGCGCAGCAGCGGTGCCGGGGCGAAGCGCGCGCCGCCGAACTCGCCGTCCAGCACCTCCAGGATGGCCAGCGAGGTATCCAGCCCGATCAGGTCGAGCAGGGCAAGCGGCCCCATCGGCAGGCCGAGGCCCACCCGGGCCGCCATGTCGATGTCCTCGCGCGTGGCGTAGCCGGCCGCCAGCAGGCTCACCGCATGGTTGAGGTAGGGCAGCAGCAGCGCATTGGCCACGAACCCGGCCCGGTCAGTGACCACTACCGGCGTCTTGCCGATCGACCGCACCAGGCCGGTCAGCGTCTCGGTCGTGGCCGGATCGGTCTGCACGGCGGCGACCACCTCGACCATGCGCATCACCGGGGCCGGGTTGAAGAAATGCATCCCGGCGACCCGGCCCGGGTGCCGCGTGCCAGCGGCGATCGCGGTCACCGGCAGCAAGGACGTGTTGGTGACCAGGACCGCCTCGGGCCTGCAGGCACGGTCGAGTTCCGCGAAGACCTGACGCTTGATGTCCATGCGCTCGGGCACAACCTCGACGACCAGGCCGGCACTGGCGGCGGCGGCCAGGTCAGCGGCCGCGGTGACCCGCCCGAGCACCTGGTCCCGCTCCCCGGCAGTGAGCCGCCCCCGGGCCTCCGCCTTCGACAGGGAAGCGTCCAGCGCGGCCATGCCGCGGGCCAGCGCGGCCCGGTCCACCTCGATCGCCGTGACGGCCAGGCCCGCCCGCGTGAACACCTCGACGATGCCCGCGCCCATCGTCCCGAGGCCGATAACCGCCACTTCGCGAATCTCCATGGCGGCGACACTACAGTCGGCTCCCGCGCGGCTCGTTGCCGCCCGGACGCCGCTGACCGTTTCACCGCTCCGTCATGGCCATGCGTGGTCAGTCATAGCCAGTTCCGGTCAGCATGATTGCGGTCGGCCCGGCGGGCCACTGTCAGCCTGCGCCGAGCGGGCCCGCCTGGCGGACAAGTCCCGTTCCTGGGCGTTGCTGGTCAGGGCCGCGGCGCGCTCGAACTCCGCCCGAGCCTCGTCCGGCCGCCCCAGCTTCATCAGGAGATCCCCGCGCACGCTCGGCAGCAGGTGATAACCGCGCAGCGAAGGCTCGGCGGCGAGCACATCGACCAGGTCGAGCCCAGCCTGCGGCCCGGAGGCCATCGAAACGGCCACCGCCCTGTTCAGCTCGACCACCGGTGACGGCATCACTTCCGCGAGGACGCCATACAGCCCGGCGATGCCCGCCCAGTCCGTGTCTTCCGGCCGGAATGCGCGGGCGTGGCAAGCGGCGATGGCAGCCTGCAGCGCATATGGGCCGCGTGCCCCGCCGAGTTCCTCGGCCCGAGTGAGCCCGGCCAGGCCACGGTTGATCAGCAAGCGATCCCAGCGGCTCCGATCCTGGTCCAGCAGCAGGATGGGCTCGCCGGACGGCCCGGCACGAGCGCGGACACGGGAGGCCTGAATCTCCATCAGGGCCACGAGGCCGTGAACTTCCGGCTCCGCCGGGGTGAGCTGAGCCAGGATGCGGCCAAGGCGCACAGCGTCCTCACAGAGCTCCGGGCGCATCCAGTCGTCACCGGCGGTGGCCGAGTAGCCTTCGTTGAAGATGAGGTAGATGACCTCCAGGACCGAGGAAAGGCGGGCAGGCCGTTCCTCGCTGCCCGGCACCTCAAAGGGCACCTGGGCTTTCGCGAGCGTCTTCTTGGCCCGGACGATGCGTTGCGCGATCGTCGGTTCCGGCACCAGGTAAGCACGGGCTATCTCGGCAGTGGTCAGCCCGCCGAGCAGCCGCAAGGTCAGCGCGACCCTGGCCTGCACGGCCAGCACCGGATGGCAGGCGGTGAACACCAGCCGTAGCAGGTCGTCGTCGATCTCGTCGGAGAAGGCACGATCAAAGTCAGGGGTGATGCTGTCTCCTTCGGCCTCCAGCGCCCGGCCGATCTGTGCGTATTTGCGCTCCAGTTCCCGGTTCCGCCGGAACAGGTCGACAGCCCGCCGCTTGGCCACGGTCATCAGCCAGGCGCCGGAATTGCGGGGAACTCCGGATTCGGGCCACTGCTGCAATGCCGCGACCACAGCGTCCTGGGCCAGTTCCTCGGCCAGGCCGACATCATTCGTGTAGCGGGCCAGTCCGGCGATGAGGCGCGCCGATTCCATGCGGATGACGGCCTCGATCGCGGCGTGGGTCTCCGAAGCCGTCACGACAACCGATCAGACCACCGTGGACCGGCCTGAGCAAGGAGGATCGCGCCCGGCCTGCCGATTGCCCGCAGCCGGCGGGTACCCGGAGCGGAGCGGCGCAGGCCCGGCGCGCGCGGTCATCGGGGGTGGTGCTGGATCCGCGGGCTCCAGCACCACCCGGCCGCCTTCTGATACTTGGCGAACAGGCCGGCGGAGTTCAGGTCGAGCCCCGCCGGGCTGGTCACGGCCCGTATACCTGGCGGATCGTGGATTCGCCGTTACCCGCGATGCTCAGGAACCGCTTCGTCCACTCGATTGCCTCGTCCTTGTCGCGGACTT
>DAIRVB010000225.1:0-7023 GCA_036803065.1 Streptosporangiaceae bacterium | reverse complement strand
CACTGCAGGAGGGACTGCGTGCTCAGGCCCCGGATGTGCCTCGGCGGCCACCGTCTCCGTGAGCGCACAGGTCACCTGGCCGCGATCGGCCCTGCCCGGTGGCGGCACCAGCCGAGGCACATCCGGGGCCTGAGCACGCAGTCCCTCCTGCAGTGCGCCCGCCGCGTCGAGCACCCGGCCGGTGTTGCGGAAGCTGGTCGACAGCAGCCTGACCTGCACCGGGGCCGTTCCAGCCGCGCGGCCTCCGGTCCGGCTCGCGGCGATGGGGAAGTCCCGTGAGAAGCGGCGAAGGTTGCCCGCGCTGGCCCCCCGCCAGCCATAGATCGACTGACAGGGGTCACCGACGGCGGTGACCGGGTGCCCGCCCCCGAACAGCGCGCGCAACAACACGAGCTGGGCATGGCTGGTGTCTTGGTACTCATCGAGGAGCACCACCTGATAGTGGGCCCGTTCGGCCGCCCCGACCTCGGGATGGCGGTCCGCGATCCGGGCGGCCAGCATCACCTGATCCCCGTGGTCGATTACCTCGCGGGACTGCTTCGCCGCCGTGTAGGCCGCCACGATCGGCAGCAACTGCTCCCTCGTGCGCTGGCAGGTCACGGCCTTCCGCACCGCGGCGGGCAACCTTCCTGGAAGCGCCGCCGCATGCGCAGTCAGCCACTCGCCGACCTCCCGGACCTCACCCGGGGAGCGCAGGTGCTCGGCCAGTTCGCCGGCCAGCGTCAGCACAGCCGCGGTGGCCCATGCTGGTGTCCAGCTCACCGCGTCCATGGGCCCGCCATAGGCGGCGACCACTCGCGCCGCGATCTGCCAGGCGACCGCGGGGGTGACCAGGCGCAGCGAAGGCTCCAGCGCCTCGCGCAGTGCGTGGTCGGCGACGAGCCTCGCGGCGTAGGCGTGATAGGTCGATACGGTCGGCTCGCCGTCGAGCACGCCGTCGGCCTCCCCCGTGCCCAGACCGGGCTGGCCCGAACCGGGCTGGCCCGAACCGGGCTGGCGCAGCCCCGCCCTACGTAGGCCATCCAGCCTGGTCCGCACCCGCTGGTCGAGTTCGGCGGCCGCCTTCCTGGTGAAGGTGAGGCCGAGCACCCGTTCCGGCCGGACCATGCCGTTCGCGACCAGCCAGACCAGCCGGGCTGCCATGGTTTCGCTCTTGCCCGAGCCCGCGCCCGCGATCACCGCCAGCGGCTGCGCCGGGGCTGAGATCACGGCGGCCTGCTCGGCAGTGGGCTCGGCGAGGCCCAGCAGCCGGGCCAACTGAACCGGGCTGTACCGGATCGCCGGGCCTGTGCCCCGCCCCCGCGTCGGCTCCGCCGTCATGGGGTCACGTGCTCTCCGTCGGGGTGCGCGGGGCAGCACGATTTGACGGGGCAGACCCGGCAGCCTGGATTCACCGTGGCCTGGAACACAGGGCCTGCCATGCCTGCGGCGACCGTCTCTACCAGGCTGCGCGCCCACCCCGGATCGGGGTCATCCGACAGCGCGCGCTGCCGCTGCACTCGCACCCTGGCGGTCAGGCCGGCCTTCCCGACCTGGACGAGCTCGGCGCCACCGGACTCGATCAGTCCGAGCCGCTCGAACGCGCCGAGCAGCACCGCCAGCTGGTATACCCCGAGCTGCGGATTGCGGTCCAGCTCCGCGTCGTCCGGCTTGACCGATCCCGTCTTCAGGTCCACCACGATGGCAGTGCCGTCACCATCCTGCTCCAGCCGGTCCACCCGCCCGGTGATCTCCACCTGGCCGACCCGGACCTTCAGATTCTGCTCCACTTCGACGAGCTTCCGCGGGTTGGCGTGATGCCAGTCGAGGAACTTGCGCACCATCGTGTGCGCCAGCTCCCGTTGTTTCTCGCTGTACCAGGCGCTGCCGAAGTCCAGGTGGTGCCAGATCTGGTCAATACGCTCACCGATGTCGGCATCCGCGGTGCCGGTGGCCGCGAGCTGCGCCGCCGCGTGGATCACGATGCCGAAGTGGCGCGCCACGTCCTCGGATCGCGCCCCGGCCGCCGCCTCCAGCAGCCAGCGCAACCCGCACTTGCTGAACGACTCGACCTGAGATGGCGACAGCCGCACGATGTCCCCCGTGACCGGGCCACTGTCGGACAGTTCGGTGAGCGCGTACCACTGACGGGGGTGGGCACCGCGGACCCCGGCGGCCGCGAGGCGGGCAAGCTGGGCCGCCGCGGCCTCGCGGACTACCATCGGTCGGCCAGCATCGGCGGCGGCCCGCCGCAGCTCAGCGGTGAGCGCGGGCAGCGACAGCCAGCGCGGCTCGGACCCGGCGACCTGCTCGATCTCGATGTCCTCACCCGCCAGCTCGGTGAGGAACCTGGACGGCCTCTCCTCACTGTCCTCACCTCCGGCGGCGGTAACCACCAGGACGCGCCGTGCCCTGGTGACGGCGACGTAGAACAGCCGCCGTTCCTCGTCGAGGAGCTTGGAGGCAAGCGCGGCCGCTGCCGCGTCGGCGCCCTGACCGACATCGCCGGCCGCCCAGCCTGGACCCGCGCCGCCAAAACCCGGGCCGACAGCGTCGACAAGCTCGTCCATGCCGAGCAGGGAGGACCGCATCCGCAGGTCGGGCCAGCTTCCTTCCTGTACGCCCGCCACCACCACCAGGTCCCATTCGAGGCCCTTGGCCCGATGAGCAGTGAGGATGCGGACGGCATCACCCTCAGGGGTTCGTTCGGCCAGGGTGTCCCCGGAAATCTCCTGACCACTCAGGCTGTCAAGAAACAGCCTCGGCAGCCCCGGCGGCAACCGGGTGGCGAACCGGGCGGCCGCGTCGAACAGCGCGACCACAGCGTCCAGATCGCGGTCGGCGGCCGCGCCGCGTGCCCCGCCTGCCGCGCTCACCGCCTGCCAGGCGGGGCCGAGGCGAGACGCCTGCCACACGGCCCAGAGCACGTCGTGCGCGGTCCCACCGGCTTCTGCGCTCTGCCGGGCGGCGGCCAGCAGGCCGGCGACCCGCGCCGCCGCATCAGCGGCCGGGCCGCCGACGAGCGTCAACTCGCGCGGGTCACGCAATGCACTGGCGAACGGTTCGCCGGACGGCTCCTCCCCGGCCGCATCCGCGACTGCCCGCAGTGAGCGGCGTAGCCTGCGCAGGGCCAGCGCGTCCGTCCCACCGAGCGGCCCGGTCAGCAACTCCGTGGCCGCCTCTTCGTCCAGCACGCCGGGCTGCAGCGCGCAACGCAGCAGCAGAAGCAGCGGCCGGGCGCCGGGCTCCTCGCTGAGCGGCAACTCGTCACCCGCCACCACGGCGGGCACCCCGGCCGTAGCCAGCGCCCGACGCAACAGCGGGACCTGACGGGTCGCAGAACGGACAAGCACCGCCATGGCCGACCACCGGACGCCATCCAGCAGGTGCCCGCGGCGCAGTATGTCGGCGATCACGGCGGCTTCCTGGCTGGCGCTTGACGCGATGATCACGCGCACGCTGCCGGGGACAGCGCCTGGCACCGGCACCAGGTCCCTGTGGCCGTGTGCTGGTTCAGCGGGCTGCGCCCGCGGGGCTCGTTCAGCGGGCTGCGCCCGCGGGGCTAGTTCAGCGGGCTGCGCCCGCGGGGGCGCGGGAAGCCTGCGGGCCACCCGCCTGGATGCGGCGAGCGGGATCGGGCCGCTGCGTCGGCAGGTACGCAGGGCTATCACGGTCGCCGGATGGTCGTCCGGCGTCCGGAACACGTCGGCGAACCGGGTCATCGCGTGCACATCCGCGCCGCGAAAAGCGTAGATCGACTGGTCCGGATCGCCCACCGCGATCAGGTCCCGGCCGTCTCCCGCCAGCGCGTGCAGCAGCGCCTCCTGCGCCGGGTCCGTGTCCTGGTACTCGTCCACCAGGACGACGTCGTAGGCCTTGCGCTCCCGGTCCCTGACGGCCGAGCGCCCCAGCAGCAGCGCGGCGATACGCACGATCTCTGCGTAGTCGTAGGCGGGCACCGGGGCGAGGTCGAACCGGGCCGCGTACCTGTCCAGGAAGCCGCCTGCGGCCACCCAGTCGTCCCGCCTGCGTGCCCGGCCCAGCTGGGCCATCCCGCGCCCGTCCAGGCCGCGTTCGGCGCCGCGGAGCAGGAAGTCACGCAGTTGCGTGGCGAAGCCGCGGGTGCCGAGGGCCGGCCGCAGCCGCTCTGGCCAGTGCCGCGGCGAGCCTGCCGCCTCACCGCGGAGCATCCGGCGCACCTCGAGCAGTTGCTCGGGACCCGACAGCAGAGTCGGTGGCGCATCGCCGGCCAGCACGAACTCCCTGCGCACCAGCGCGTAGGCGTAGCTGTGGAAGGTCAGCGCGAGCGGTTCACGGGTGGTGCGCCGTAGCCGCATGGTGATCCGCTCCCGCAGTTCCTCCGCCGCCTTTCGGCTGAATGTCAGCACGAGCACCCGCTCGGGATCGATGCCGCGGGTGGTGATCCGGTCCACCACCGCTTCGACGATGGCCGTGGTCTTTCCCGTGCCTGGTCCGGCGAGCACCAGCAGGGGGCCCCCGGCGTGCGCGACCACCGCGCGCTGGGCTTCGTCCAGGCGCGGCGGCTCGGCCGCCGCCGCCGGGCGGCGGAGCAACCGGTACGTGGGCGGCTCGCGCTCCACGGGCTTACCCCCCTCTTTCCATGATCACGGAATATCCCGGACACATGGACCCGGAAATATTCCGTGATCATGGCCCAGTGCTGATCGGTAAGGCTGATCGGTAAGGCTGATCGGTAAGGCTGATCGGAACGTTGAGAGCGTACCGACGCCGGCCGACAGCTTTCCGGGGTCTGGCGTCAGGTGTCGCCGGTCCAGCGGGCCCGGCGCATGTTCACCCGGGCAGCCCGGCCTTCGATGGCCGGGACCAGTGGCGTGCCCTCCGCGATGTAGTGAGCGGTCGCCTCGCGTTCATGACCTTGCAGCAACGACCCGTCGGCGTGGATGACCCGCCACCAGGCCACGCCGCCGCCCCACAGGGCCATCACCCGGCCGACCTGGCGCGGGCCACCCTGCCCCAGATATTCGGCGACGTCGCCATAGGACATCACCCGGCCCGGCGGTATCGCCTCGGCGACATCGAGCACCCGGTTGGCGAAGTCCGGAACGTCGGGCCTTTCCGGGAACGGCTGTGCCCGTCTCACTGTGCCCGTCTCACTGTGCCCGTCTCACTGTGCCCGTCTCACTGGCCCGCGTCCGTCCAGGGCTGGTCCAGCCCGCGGTCAGCGCAGTCGGCCGGCCAGCCGGCGGTGTTTGCCAGCGGCACGCCCTGCAGCGGCACCCCCGGCTCGTGGTCCTGCTGCGGCACCCCCGGCCAGGCCGCTGCATGCGTCTGGGCCAGGGACCTACGGACGGCCCGGCGCCGCGCCCGGCGTTGCCCTATCAGCCGGGTCCAGGCCGTGACGGCGATCGTCAGCGAAATAAGCGCCAGCAGGCAACTCGCCACGAGACCCGCCACGCTACGCGGCCGGACCGGAACCGGCGAAACGGCCGCGCTGCCACCGCCGAAGTACCTCGTGGCCGCAGCGCCCAGCTGGCCACCTGGCTCCGCGGCGAGGGTCGCTGCCGCAGCCATCGCGGCCGCGGCGTCGACCGTGCCGAATCCGATCTTGTCGTCATACCCGCCGGAAGGCCGGTTCTGCGTACTCGACGTGATCGCCCGCACCACCACGGCGGGCGCGAGATGCGGGTACCTGGCTTTGATCAATGCCGCCACCCCCGCGGTCAGCGCACACGCCGGGCTGGTCCCGCTCACCAGCCAGTACTGTCCATCCCTGCCTTGCGCGGGCACGTCCACGCCTGGCGCGCCCACCTGCACAGACAGGTTGTCACTGGAGAAGTTCGCCGCCGCGCCGCTCCGCGAGACGGCCGCGACCCCGAGCACCCCTGGGTAGTCCGCCGGGAAGGAGTACGGCGCCTGTCCGCTGGTCCGCGCGCCCACCGAGTCTCCGGAGTTCCCGGATGACGCGACCACGACAACGCCCTGGTTCAGCGCTTTCTGGAGCGCCGACCGCACCACCGCGCTCGGCGAGCCGTAACCGAGCGACATGCTGATCACCGACGCCCCGTGCGCCGTCGCGTAGCCGATCGCGGAGGCCAGCGACCGCTGCACGCGGCTGTCCGACTCCTGCTGGTACCGGTTATATCCAGGGTCGGTCTTGTCAGTGACCACCCGGATCGAGAGCACTTTCGACATCGGTGCCACGCCCATGACGCCGCTGCCGCCGCCGGCGTGGCCGTGCCCAGCGATCAGTGAGGCCATCCACGTGCCATGGACGCCCCAGCCGGCATTGCTCGGCGGTGTGGCCACCCCGGCCAGGTCGGGACCAGCGATGACCGAGCCGGTGAGGTCGGATATAGCCGGGTCGACGCCGCTGTCGATCACCGCCACGACGACCCCTCGCCCCTCGGTCACCCGCCAGGCGGTGGGCGCGTTGATCGCGTTCAGGACCCACATCTGCGCGTTGCGCACTTCGTCGGCGCTGGCGGGGCTGGCCACCGCCACGGCGGCACCGGCCCCGATCGCCAGTGCCGCGCAGCAGACAGCCGACACTCGCATCCAGCGCTGTGCTCGCCTCAGCATCTGGGCCTCAGCATCCCGGCGCTCCCGGGCAGTGCGGCGGTGGCGGCGCCGAGCCGAGCCTGGACCCGACCAGGTTCCCGATTCCGTGCTCCACGCTGAGCATCTCGTCCTTCGTGTAGGGATCGGCGGACTCCTGGACCCGGCGCCTGCCGTCCGCGTAGCCGACGGTCGACATGATCAGGTAGGAGCCCGCGCTGCTGACGGAGGACAACTGCCGCTGGGAGTCGCCGAACTGCGCCGCGAGAGTACCCGCGAAAGGGACGGGCCTTATCCCGAGCGTCTCCCCGGCCGCAGGCGGCAGCGCGCGCAGAGACGCGCTCGCCGAAGCCGGACCGGGCAGCACCGCGATCCCCACGGTGACGGCGAGGGCTCCCGTCGCGTCCTCGTATGTCGCCCGGAGCACCGCCAGGCACCCGTGCGCGGCCAGCACCCGCGCGACCGAGAGATCGGTGGCGGACCCGCAGGATGCCTGGCTCGCGATCC
>DAIRVB010000224.1:0-7040 GCA_036803065.1 Streptosporangiaceae bacterium | reverse complement strand
CCACATCGCTCCGTGAGGACCACCTGGGGGACCACGCGCGTCGCTGGGGCCATCTGGCCGGGCCTGCGGTGGCCAAAGCCCAGGGGGCGGCGGACAATTGGACCGTGCGCGGCCGATCGGCAGTTGTGCTCACCCTGTTACTGGTGAGCACCGTCACGGCCTGCACGGGTGGCGCTAAATCCACTCAACCAGGCAAGCGGGCGACCGCGGCCACATCGACGGCGCCGCATAACGACCAGGCGCTGGGGGCGCCAGGATGCCACCCGGCGTCACCCGTTACCCTCCTCAACTCCTTCCTTCCGCAGGTGGAAGGGACCGGTCACGACGCCACACTGTGGGGACTATTGATGTTCCCTCATGCGCTACCGGCCCGGGTTGGCGATCAAGAGAAGATCGTCTGGCGTATGACCGGTACGGGATCGCTGACCCTGGAGGCCATCGGCCCTGGCGGCACGCACCACCGGCTGGCCTGGGGCCCAGATGCCCACCTGAGTAGCAGCTGGGATAAGCCGGGAGATGAATGGGGCGCGGGCTATATTTTTGCCGCGCCGGGCTGCTGGGATCTGCGCGCCATCCGCGGTAATGCCACCGCTGATGTGTGGATTCTTGTCATCGCACGGCGAACCTGAGCGAGAAGGCATACGGCATCTTCTTCGCTTTCAGGCATTGATGCTGCGTTTCGCGGCGAGGACGCATCAACTGTCGCATTCAAGGGCGCGACGGGCGACAACAGTGTCCACGCGGCCGGTACGTGCAGCGAAGCAGCGGCTGGCCTTGCCGAACCGGAGAAGCGGAGCAAATAGCCGGGTTTCCGGGCATCATGGAGCGGGCCTGAGCAGTACATACCTGATTCAGCTTGCCAGAGGGTAACTCCGCAGGTCAGACCGGATACTCTGGCCAATGATGGGGGCGGTTCCGGTTCGCTCAACGGCTCGTACGCGCGGGCGCTACGTCCGTTGCCTGGGGAAAGGGGATCCCCGGTTGGCGCATTATGGCGCACTAGGGCGGACAACGTCACAAATTCCTTCTCAGGGCGCACCACGGATGGGAGACGTCTGGTACTTGAGTCCCCGGCCCTCCTGAAAACGAAGGTATGAGCCGGGCGAGAACAGGCATTTCAATTGTTGCCTGGTAGATGCAGGAGATGGTAAGCGTGGGGCGAGTCGAATGGTCAGATGATGCCGTGGAAGATCTTCATCGCATCCCGGACAGTGCTATTTGCGCCGAAATCATCGACCTTGCCGAGACAGAGCTCAAGAGGGCATCCATCTCACCAATCGAGGGTCCAGTAGAGAAACACTCGCATTTGTGGTGGCGCCGGGCCATCCGGATGGCTGACGTTTCACAGTTCCTAGACTTCGACATCGATGGCGATGACGAGTTCAATAACCAGGCTTGCGACTACGTGATTGTCTACAGGCTGATTACGCCTGATGAGAAGATCAAATTCCGGCGGCTGGGCGACCGCTACGTCATAGTGCGGGTGCTGCACAACTGGGAGTTTCTTCCGCACTACCCCGGGATCTAGCGTGGCCGTCGTCCCACGCTCAGACGTCTCGGTCAGGGTAGTCGGGCAGGCTTACGTCAAGTTCATCCGCGATCTCGCCTGTTGTCCTGAGATTCTCGAGTGTGTGCTCGCCCGTGAGCTGGCGGCCGTGCTCGACCTCTTCCACGATCGCGTTGACCACAGTCGACTCGATGTTCGCGCTTACCAGCGGCACGATCATCGCGATGAAGCGCCCGCGCTTGGTGATCATCGCCGGACGCCCGTCATCGTTGATCTCCTTCAGGACCTCCGCCGTCTGCTGGTTGAGTTGCCTCATCGTATAGATCCGGTCTCTCGAGATCTCAGAACGCGTCCTCACATTGCTCCTGGCGTGTATAGGCCAGCCTGCTGGCCATCGGTCATCCAACGTACTACCTATGTACTATGTTTGTCGACGGCGCTCCTGATCGTGAGGCGGGGCTGTGCCCTCACCTGAGCTGGGGATTTCCGCAGACCCTGCTATATCGGACTTCCTGGCTGCGGCCCTCTTGAATCTTCGTGACACGGTCAAGTGGATGATCGCCGCAGCGTCGGCAGTGGCGGCGGTCCTCGTGGCGGGCCTGCAGGTCAAGCATCTGGGCGACCTCACTGGCTCATCACCGCTTAGGCTCGCGGCGGCTGCGGGGTCAGCACTTGTGGCGCTCTTGCTCGCTCTCGCCCTGGTGGCCGCCGCCGTCCGGGTCCTGGCCGCCCCCCGGATGTCGGTGCGGGACCTTTCGGCCCGAGAACTGAAAGCGGGAGGACCCGCCCTGCAGATACGCCTCGAGCCCGTCGCCGACAAGCTCATACAGAGCCTGCTGGAGCGGCGGACTTATCTCCTCGGGCGACACGAGTCGATCAACGAGTTCTATCGCGAGTTCGTCGCGATTCTGGGCGCGCACCAGCAGTTGAGCCGGGGCGAGGCCGTGCATTTCGGCGGCCGGCAGTTCGATCCGGGCAGCCACCAGGACCACGCCGCCCTGGCCGCTCGGGCATTGCAGGCGCAGCGCGACGCCGAGCGCCTGGAGAGCGCCGCCCAGCTCAGCCTCGCTGAGATGAGGTTTCAGCGCCTGGCGGACCGGCTGAGCCTGGGTGGAGCGGTCTTCGCGGCAGCGATTCTCGCCTTCGCCTGGCTCACAAGTACGAACCAGGCGAGTGCTGCCATCACCAGGCCAGTTCCAGTGCTTGTCTACATCAGGGATGCCGCCCAGGCCGGGCTGCCGCGAGGCTGCCGGGCCTCCGAACTTCAGGGCATGGCCGTCGGCGGGACCTTCTTGCAGCCAAATGTGATCACCCATCCGGCTCCCGGCTGCGCTAGCACCCTGATCAGCCGCGGCACTGGAGTCGTGGTCATGCCAGTGCCTGCCTGCCCGGCCCGCTTCACTGGGCGAGCATGGCGATAACGACGGTCACATGAAACGCGATCAGGGCATCACAACGAACCGATCTCCCGATGCAGACCGGCCGGGCTGAGCTGATGTGCGCAGTGCCCGGCCGTGCCGCGGTAAAGGCCGCCCCGGTCACCCCGCGCATCAGCATCAGGCTGCCGTTGGGGGCAGGCCGCAGGGCGCTTGAGTCGGAACGGATGGGCGCCCACATGTGGGCTGGTGAGCCCTGGAGGTACACGATCACCTGCTGACCAACCCGCAGGCAGAACGTGCTGCCGTTGTCACGGCTGCCGAGCGTCAGCGTGCCGCCGGGCGGCGCTGGCTTCGCACTCCCGCCGCAGGGTCCGGCAGCGGTCGGGTTGACGCTTCCGGTGACGGTCGGCGTAACGCCTCCGGCCGCGGTCGGGCTGACACTTCCGGCGGCGGTCGGGCTGACGCCTCCGGTGACCGTGGGTGTGGCGCTCCTGGTGCTGGCCACGCCGCCGGCTGAGGTGCCTGGCGCTCCAGATCCGCACGCCGCCGTGGCCAGGGCCATTCCCGTCACCAGGGCCATTCCCGTGAGCAGGCCGGAAGCATGAAGTGATCTACTGGGCATGGGAGCCTCCTACGTCCGCCCGGCGACCGCCGGTGGCCAGCCAGGCCGCGGGCGCTCAGGTGGGGATTAGACGTCGGGCGACCGTCTTCAGTTCCGGATGCCCAGCACCGCTGCGGGCGCCGGCCACCTGGCGAGCGGCCGCCCGGCCAGGCTGGGCGGCACTGCTCCGCCAGGCTAGACGGCACCGTTCCGCCATTGTCCCAGGCCCTGCCGCCGCCAATGAGCTCGGCTAATTCGTCAATCATTCTCTCGCGCCGCAGATTGGCGCGATAATGGCTCTGGGCTACCGTGCGCCAGCACCGCTATCCCCGTTGTTCCCACTTCGGTCTGCCGCTTGGGACCGGCGCTGACCTTCGACGTAGTTGAAGGGATCAGGATGAGACTCCGTACTCCCATCCGGCGTTGGGCCACCGGCGGCAGCATCACCGTGCTCGCCGCACTGGCCTTGACTGCCGGGACGCAGGCCGCCGCGCCGGCCACGGCGACCGCCGCCACTCCAGCTCCAACGACAAGCAACCCTTACTCCCCCGCCTATCAGCATGCCTACCGGCGTGGCGTCGTCCCGACTGTTCCTGAGGCCGCGAGGATGCGGAACTGGTCAGCGCAACACGCTGCGGCTCCGGCGTTGTCGGCCAACAACCTCAGGTACGGCGGCGGCATCGACGGCATCGGCGTCACCACCGGCGCTGAGCGCGTGTACCTGGTCTTCTACGGCTCCCAGTGGGGCGCCCAGGGCACCGACGCGGACGGCAACGTCACCCTGTCGGGTGATCCCTCGGGCGAGGCCCCCTACCTCCAGCAGATGTTCAAGGGCCTCGGGACCAACGGCGACCTGTGGTCCGGCGTGATGACCCAGTACTGCGACGGTGTCGCGGCCGGCGCCCAGACCTGCCCGAGCAGCAGCACCGAGCATGTCGCCTATCCCACGGATGCGCTGGCCGGTGTCTGGGCGGACGAGGGCACCGCATCGCCGAGCCAGGCGACTGCCTTCCAGCTCGGCACGGAGGCCGTCAGCGCGGCCGCCCATTTCGGCAACACCACCGCCGCTGCCAACCGTGACGCCCAGTACGTCATCATCTCCCCGGCCGGCACCCACCCGGATGGGTTCAACAGCACGGCCGGGCAATTCTGCGCCTGGCACGACTGGAACGGCGACTCAAGCGTCAGGGCGACCTCGCCCTACGGGGACATCGCTTTCACCAACAGCCCGTACGTCACTGACGCGGGTGGCGCCTGCGGTACGGACTTCGTCAACCCCGGCAGCGCGGGCGCCAGGGACGGCATCTCCATCGTCGAGGGCCACGAGTACGCCGAGACCATCACCGACCAGAACCCGGCCGGCGGCTGGACTGACGCCAGCGGCAGCGAGAACGCCGATAAGTGCGCCTGGATCGCACCGGGGACCAGCGGCGGGGTCGCCGACCTGTCCCTGGCCACCGGTACCTTCGCGATGCAGAGCACCTGGGCGAATGACGCCGCGGGCGGCAGCGGTGCCTGCGAGTTCACCCACCCCATCGTCACCAGCGGCGGGTGACGGCGGCAGCGGAACACCGTAAACGGCCACCGTGCCCCCGTCCGGGGCCAGCCATCCCGTCCACCAGAACTGAGCGCCTGACCAGCGGCGCAGCCGATTACCGCGGCACCATGCATAAATCTTCCCGGCCAGGGCAGATGGTGACACGGATCACCCAGGTCCTTGAAGAACCGAAAGGCAGGCCCCGGGATGCCATCGATATCGTCATCGCCCACGCGCATGTCCACGAGCGCCCGGCGGGCGTCTGATAGCCGGCCTGCGCAGGCCATGGCCAGGGTGGGCCTGGCCGCGCGGGGGGTCATCTACATACTCATTGGCTGGGTCGCGATCCTGGTCGCCCTCGGCCGGAGCACGAACCAGGCTGACCAGCAGGGTGCTCTGCAACTGCTCGTCGGCAAGCCGTATGGCCTGATCTCACTGTGGCTGCTCGGCATCGGCTTCGTGGCTTACGCGCTCTGGCGTCTCAGCGAAGCCGCGTTCGGTGTCACCGGAGACGGCAACGGCGCAGGTCCCCGGTTGAAGTCGCTAGCCCGGGCGCTGATCTATGCCAGCTTCGCCTACCTGACCTTCAAGGTGATCTCCGGCAAGCAAGGCAGCCAGTCTGGCCAGCAGCAGGACCTGACCGCCTCGGCCATGCACCACTCCGGTGGCCGGCTGCTGGTGGGCCTCGTCGGCATCATCATCGTGATCGCTGGGCTGATCCTGGTGATGGAGGGAATCCGCCATAAGTTCATGAAGTACCTGCGCACCGCGCAGATGAACCAGCGGACACGGCGCACGGTCAAGCAGATCGGCACCGTCGGGACCGCCGCGCGTGGCCTGGTCTTCGCGCTCGTAGGCATCCTGGTCGTCGACGCGGCCGTTACGTACCAGCCGGCGAAGGCAGGCGGCGTGGACAAGGCACTGCTCACACTGCGCAACCAGCCTCTGGGCGAGTTCCTGCTGATCCTCGCGGCCATCGGCCTGATCCTGTTTGGCATCTACGGCCTGGCCGAGGCGCGGTGGCGCAGGGTCTGACTACACGCGGCCTGAGCACATCCGCCGACCCGTTCCCGGCTGCTCGCACTGATCCGTTCACGGTCAGTGCGAGCAGCCGACTGCCGCGACGTACTGCTGCGGGGACATCCGGTACAGCGTGACTGAGTTCGGGTTGCTCAGCATCAGGTCAAAGACCCACCTGCGGTGAACGTAGAACCAGTAGTCGGTGAGCCGCTGACCGCCGATCTCGTAGTCCACGACCCATGCCCCGTGCGGGCCTGGGGTGGCGCTCTCGGTCTGCGCTGCTGCCTGTGGCGCGCTCGGGCACTCGTTATGCCGCCGGATGTACTCCGCCTTCGTGATGATCGCCTGGCTGCGGGCGTCCCACCGCGCGTACACCGGCCCGTAGTCGCCGCTGTCGTACTCGTTGTTGAAGGCCGTCGCGATCTTGAGCAAGGCTGACGCGGTTCGCTGATCGGGCGGCAACGGCACGGCGGACGCCGCCGGCGCCGCCGGGTGAGCTGTGCTCGCCGTGCAGCCCGCGACGAAGAAAGCGGCGACCGCGACCGCCATCGCACTGAGCGGAGGCCTCACACATTCCTCCTTCTCGCCCCATCGCCCCCGCAGCGATCCGCGGGAACGCGGACGGCGGCTGACCAGTCTCAGCAGCAGCCCCACCAGCGACGAGGATGCCATGAAACGGCAGCCGGAGGCGGCGAGCCAGGACTGCCGGCTGGCGACCGCGACGCTCCGCGGGTCAGGACCGGAGCAGGTGGGCGATGACATCCGCGGCGCTGAAGCGTACGCCCGCAGCGGCCACCAGCTCGGGCAGGAAGCTGAGGCCCTGGCCGAGAGTGACGAGTGCCGGCTCGGCCGTTTCACCGGTGCGCCGCTGGGCCAGGCCGATCGTCGCGACCAGCCCGTTGCACAGGCACCGGCGGCCAATGGTGTCCTCGGCCGCGCCGCCCTGCCTGGGGTGGCCGAGCGGATCATCCGGCGCTACTTCGTGCCGGGCGGGAT
>DAIRVB010000223.1:2505-7040 GCA_036803065.1 Streptosporangiaceae bacterium | reverse complement strand
GGGTTTGGGCTCGTGCTGGGTGTCGAGCACCATGTTCTGCCGCCCGGTGACCACCGGGCGGCAGAACATGGTGCTCGACACCCAGCACGAGCCCAAACCCTCTACCGCCAGCGCGACGAGCAGGTTCTGTACGGCCGCGCCCACGGCGACCACGAACATCTCGCGTTCCGCGGCGGCGCGGCGCTCGTCCGGGTAATCGTGCGCGGCCTCGGCGACCAGGCACGGCACGATGATGAGCGGCGCGCGGCGCAGTGGCTCGCCGCGCCGCACCCGGCGGGTGATCTGCTCCTCGGTGAAGCCGTCGCCGCGCAGGTCAGCAATCCAGGCCGCGAGCATGTCATCGAGCAGGGCGGCCCGGGCCGCCGCGGACTCCAGCACCGCGAACCGCCAGGGGGTCGAGTGGTGCGGAGCGGGCGCCGTGATCGCGGCACCGATGGCACGGCGGACCGCGGCGGGCTCGACCGGAACGTCGGCGAACTCACGGACGGTCCGCCGTGCGCTGAGCACGTCCGCGGACCCGTACCTGAACATGTCCTCGGCGGCGGGCCGGATGAGCGCCTGGGCGCCCGGCCCGTCCGACTCAGTAACAAGCTCAGAAAGGCCTCCAACGATTGCCACCGGGATTCCCGACGTCTTCCCCTTGACCAGGTCGGCAGCAGCCGCGATCTCGTCGGCCACCGCAGCCAGGGTCACTTCGAGCGGAATGCCGAACGTGTCGGCCTGGCCACGGTAGTCGCGCAGTGGCGCCACCCCGGCGGCGCCGATCGCGGTATCCGTCTGCCCGACCCGCCAGGGCCGGCCCATTGTGTCGGTGATGATCACGCCGACCGTTGCCCCGGTCCGCTCGCGCAATGCCTTACGCAGCCGCCGGGCCGAGCCGTCGGGGTCCTCGGGCAGCAAGGCCACGGTGCCGGGGACGGTGTTGGAGTTGTCCACTCCGGCGGCGGCGAGCACGAGGCCTTGCCGTGTCTCCACGATCCGCGCCGGACCACGGCGGGCCACCACCCGGACAGTCTCGTCGTCGATCGCTTGCTCCCGGTCGGCCCGGATGACGCGGCCTTCCGCCTTGCTGATGATCTTGGAGGTGACGACGACGATGTCGCCGTCGGCCAGCACTGGCGCGGCGCCGGTGATCAGCGCGGCCAGGTCGGCGCCGCCGGCTATCTCTGGGAGCCCGGTCACCCCGGTCACGGTGAGACTCGGGCTGGCAGCCGCGCTTGTGGCCGCCTCGCTCTTGGCGGCCCCGCTGGCAGCGGGCCCGCTCATCCGCGCAGCTCCCCGGCCAGATCGAGGGCGGCGCGGGCGATCACTGCGGTGGCGGCGAGGTCGGTCATATACAGCGGGAGCGCGCGGACGGTGATCCCGGTGAGTTCCGGGGCGTCCACCGCGGCCTTGTCCTGGTCATCCACCAGCCAGCCGTTGAGCAATTGCGGGCCGTAATGCGCGGCGACCGCGACGGCGGTCGCGGGGACGCCGATAGCAGCCAGGCACGCGTCGGCCATGCCGCGCACGGGAGCCCCGCCGATGATCGGGGACACGCCGACGACGGTTTTCTCGCTGACCGCCTCAGCGATCCCGGGGACGGCCAGGATGGTGCCAATGCTCACCACCGGGTTGGACGGGGGGAGCAGGACGGCGTCGGCCGCGCCGATCGCCTCAAGGACTCCGGGCGCGGGCACGGCGGCCGGCGCCCCGGTGACGACGATGTCGGCGGCCGGGACCGCGGCATGCAGCCGGACCCACCACTCCTGGAAGTGCACGGTCCGTTGAGGCGCGGTCCGTTGAGGCGCGGTCTGTTGAGGCGCGGTCTGTTGAGGCGCGGTGCGTTGGCCTGTGCTGCCCGGCGAGCCTGTGCTGCCTGGTGAGCCCGTGCCATCCAGCAAGACAGGGCCATCCTGCAGAACCACGTGGGTCTCGATGGGGTCGTCCGACATGGGGATGAGTGTGACGCCCGGCTGCCATCGCCGGCAGAGCGCCGCGGTGGCGGCCGACAGGGGGAGACCCTCGCCCAGCATGCTGGTACGGGCGATGTGGGTAGCGAAGTCCCGGTCGCCCAGGCTGAACCAGTCCGGCCCGGCGCCGTACGCGGCGAGTTCCTCCAGGACGGTGAATGTCTCACCGGCCCGGCCCCAGCCCTGCTCCTCGCTGATCCCGCCACCGAGCGTGTACATCACGGTGTCCAGGTCCGGGGAGACATGCAAGCCGAATAGGTGGATGTCGTCACCGGTGTTGCCAATGACGGTGATTTCGGCGTCCGGGGCCTCGGCCTTCAGCCCGCGCAGGAAGCGGGCGGCGCCGACTCCGCCGGCGAGCACGGTGATACGCATGTCGGCCAGTCTCGCAACCCGCTACGGGACACCCCCGGCGAGCCCCCCGGGAAGCCTGGGGCCCCAGCATTCTGCGCGGACTTTCGCGTCATCAGGGTCACACACACAGCCAATATCACGTATCCAGCTTGACGAAAAGCAAGACACGCGGGTGTAATTTCACCAGTGTAGTTCTCGCGCTCCGGGGGGACGGGTGCGAGGTAACGGGGACCTGAAGGGGTAGGAGGTGCGCTGTGGCCGACACATTCATCTCGCTGGCGCCCGGCACGTTCGGTATCGGCATCGAGGACGCCGAGGACGCGAGCTGGGAGGATGTGGGCTGGCAGGATCGCGCGCTATGCGCACAAACTGATCCGGAGGCTTTCTTCCCTGAAAAGGGCGGCTCCACCCGGGAGGCCAAGAAGGTCTGCCGGGGTTGTGAGGTGCGCGCGGAGTGCTTGGAGTACGCGCTTGAGCGCGACGAGCGGTTCGGGATCTGGGGCGGCCTGTCCGAACGGGAGCGCCGTCGCCTGAAGCGCGAGGCCGGTTAGGCCCACAGCCCACAGCCCGGAGCCCTAAGGGAGCCCTAGGCTCGCTCTTAGGCCCGCGCCTGAGGCCTCGCGCCGCTGTATGTCGTGCTGTCTGTCGTACTGTGCGCGCTGGTCCGTAACGTTACGTGAGCGCTGCCCCGGTGCGCCCCGAGCTCCGCGGTCCGGGCTATACGCGTTCTTCGCGGTCTTTCCGCGAAGGGTTCAGAGTGCCTGCCTGTGTGCCATCAGGTCGCGTATTGTTCACGCGTACCCGCCCTGCCGGGACCGGAGCGTGCATTCCCGGCTTGTTGGACGAGCCCCGTGCTTGTTCGATGAAGACTGCGTTCCTGGCAGGTCACCACCTTGAGCAACAGACGGACTCGTGTCGCCAAATAACACGCAGGGCCAGCATGTCGTAACCGCGGTGATTGTCGCTCACGACGGTGCCGCGTGGCTGCCACGCATGGCGGAGGCGTTGCTCGGCCAGACCCGGCCGGTTCAGCGGGTCGTCGCAGTGGACACGGGTAGCCGGGACCGGAGCGGCGCTGTGCTGGCCGGGCTCCTCGGCCGGTCGGTCGTGTTCGGCATGGACCGCGCCACCGGCTACGGCGCCGCGGTCGGCCAGGCGCTGCGGCACCGGGCCGCCAACACGGACGTTCCCGGGCCGGCCGGGCTGCCGCAGGGCGACCGGGTCGAGTGGGTCTGGCTGCTGCACGACGACTGCGAGCCCGCGCCGGACGCCCTGGAGCAGTTGCTGCTCGGCGCGGCCGAGGCGCGTGGCGCGGCCGTGCTCGGTCCCAAGGTGCTGGGCTGGGCCGACCGGCGGGTGCTCCTTGAGACTGGCGTCACCATCGACGGCGCCGGGCGACGTATCACCGGCGTCGAGCCGCGCGAAGTGGACCAGGGCCAGCACGACGGGGACCGGGACGTTCTGGCGGTGGGCAGCGCCGGGATGCTGGTCCGCCGCGATGTGTGGGATCAGGTCGGCGGGTTCGACCCGGCGATGGCCCTGTTCCGCGAGGACGTCGACTTCTGCTGGCGGGTCCACGCCGCGGGCTACCGGGTGAGGGTGATCACCGATGCGGTGGTGTACCACCTGGAGGCGTCGGCGCGGAACCGGCGCGTGGCGTCGGCCGCCCCGCGGCCGCAGCGCACGGATCGCCAGAACGCGCTGCTCACCCTCCTGACGAACCTGCCCGTCCGGCCAGCCTTCACCGCTCTGATCGGCAACCTGACCCTGACCGTGTTGCGCACGCTGTTGTTCCTGCTGGCCAAACGGCCCGGCGCGGCGCTCGACGAAACCGCGGCTTTCGGCTGGGTCGCCGGGCACCCGCTGCGCGTGCTGTCCGCGCGCCGCCGCAGGGCGCGGGGCCGGCGCGCCGCATACGGCCGCCTCCGCGGGGAGCTTCCCCGCGGCCGGTCCGTCATGAGGCTGGCGGAATTCGTCTCCGGCGCGCTGTCGAAGTCAACTCAGCTGGACACCGCGGGCAGCCACCACGCGACGGACGACCCGAACGACGATGACACGCTGCTGGTCGACACGGGATTCGCGCAGCGGATCCTGACCAACCCGGGGGTGCTGCTGTTCGTCGCGCTCTCGCTGATCGCCCTGGTTGCCGAGCGTTCGCTGCTCGGCCCTGGCCCTCTCGGTGGCGGGGCGCTCCTGCCGGCCTGGGGCGGCACGTCCGGACTCTGGCAT
>DAIRVB010000223.1:0-2495 GCA_036803065.1 Streptosporangiaceae bacterium | reverse complement strand
CTGGCATGAGTACCTGGCCGGATTCCATCCCGCCGGGTCGGCTCGGCCGGCGCCGCGCCGCCGTACGTCGCGGTGCTCGCGGCCTTCGCGTCGCTGCTCGGCGGGAAGCCATGGCTCGCGGTGGACGTGATCATGATCGGCTGCGTCCCGCTCGCCGGCCTCACCGCCTTCTTCGCCGCCCGGCGCGTGACGCAATCCGTGCTCGCCAGGGTCTGGGCGGGGGCGGCGTTCGCGCTGCTGCCGGTGGGCATGGGCGCGGTAGCGGCGGGCCGCCTGGGCGCCGCGGTGGCGTTTACCCTCATCCCGCTGATCGGGGTGCTTGCCGCCCGGATCCTCACCCAGCCACGGCGGCGGGCCAGGCGCGCCGCGTGGGCTACCGGCCTGGTCGTTGCGATCGCGGCTGCCTTCGTGCCGCTGGTGTGGGTGGCCGCCGTGCTCGCGGCCGGACTCGGTGCGGTCGCCTTCGGCAGGATTCGCCGCGGAATCCTGCTGAATCTGGGCATCGTCGCACTCGTGCCGCCCGTGCTGCTGGTGCCATGGACGTTGTCGGTCCTCTCTCACCCGGCGATGGTCTTCCTGCAGGCCGGCCAGCAATCCCCTGGCCTGGCCAGCGCCCATCTGGCCGCCCGGTCGCTGCTGCTGCTGTCGCCGGGCGGCCCGGGCCTGCCGCCCTACTGGGTGACCGCCGGCCTCGTCCTCGCCGCTCTCGCCGCGCTGCTGCTCACCGAGCGCCGCACGCTGGTCGCGGTCGGCTGGAGCGTAGCGCTGCTGGGCCTGCTCATCTCGGCCCTAGTCAGCCGGGTGCTGGTAACGCCGGACGGTGGCGGCCAGGCCGTCGCCGCCTCGCCGGGGATCTCGCTGGCCATTGCCGCAGCCGGGCTGTTGCTGGCCGCCACGGTCGCAGCCGGCACCCTGCCCGCCCGCTTGGCCGGCGGCAAGTGGCGCAGTACGCGTGGCATCGGGGTCGCGCTGGTGGCGCTCGTCGCATGCTCGGCGCCGCTGCTGGCCGCCGGCTCCTGGCTGCATACCGGGATACGTGGGCCCGTCGCGGTGACCTCGGGACCGGTCCTGCCCGCGTTCGTGTCCGTCTCCTCCCACACCGGCCTGCAGGTGCGAACCCTGGTGCTCCGGTCCGAGAACGGCGATCTTACGTACTCCGTGCTCCGCGGCGCCGACCCGCTGGTCGGGGCGACCGAACTCACCGAGCCGACGGCGGCCCGGCACGCACTCGACATGGCAGTCGCGAGCCTGATCGCCCCGAGCGGGGGAGACGCAGGGGACCAAGGCCAGAAGATGGCCTCTTTCGACATCGGCTACGTGCTGGTGCCCGCCCCGGTCGACGCGGGACTGGCCCGCGTCCTGGACGGTGTGCCGAGCCTGCGGCCGGTCAGCGTGACCTCTGCCTTCCAACTGTGGCGCGTCGCGGGGACATTGGGGCGGGCCCGGGTCGTCGAGTCCACCGGCCGCGTGGTCCCGGTGGCGTCCGGGCCGGTGGCCGTCTCAGCGGCGGCCGCGCCCCCGGCGGGCGGGACTCTGGTGCTCGCCGAGCCAGTCGGCGGCTGGATCGCCACCCTGAACGGCCGCCCGCTGACGCCGCTGTCGGCGCCGGCCGACGGCTGGGCACAGGCTTTCCGCCTGCCTCCAGGCGGCGGGCGGCTGGATATCACCCACAGTCAGATCGGCCGCGATCTGATCCTCGGCCTTGAGGCGCTCGCTTTCCTCGCCGTCGCGGCGCTCGGCCTGCCAGGTGCCAGGAACGCCGCCGAGAGCACTTCCCAGGTCGCCGACGAGCCTGCGACCGGCCGCCGGCGTGCCGGGCGGCCCGGGAACCGGTCCCGGCCCAGGACTCCGGACAGGGCGGCTGACCGGCTCGGCGGCCGTGAGCCGTCACGCCGGGCCAAGGATGCGCCCGACGCCCGCCCGGGTACGGCCCGCCCGGCGGCGACCCGGCCCGGTGCGACCCGCTCTGGCGCGGCCGCGCACCTGGCGGGCGAGGCCGACCAGCGCGGCCGCGCGCCCGCGGACCAGCGGGACCGGGCGGTTCCGGGCGGCCGTGCCGTATCCGCAGATATGCCGCCGGACGAGCGCGGTGCGCCTGCTGTGCTGCGTGGCCGTCCCGCGGGCCGGCGCGCTGCGCACGCGAACGGTCGCGGCGGCGCGCCGTGGGACGAGCGGCCGCCCCCGGCTGGCCGGACCGGGCGGCCACCACTGGGGCACCGGGGCTCGGCGCCCGCGGACCAGCGCGGTCCGGTCACCGCGGACCAGCGCGGTCCGGTCACCGCGGACTCGGGTGGAATCCCGGCGGATGGTTCGTTGTGGGATGAGCGTCGGCCTCCGGCCAGCCGAGCGGGCCGTACACAGGCGAACCGGCCTGATGCCGGGCTGCGTAATTCTGAGCTGAGTAATTCTGGTCCGGCTGATACCTGGCTGGCTGATTCTGGGCTGGCTGATTCTGGGCTGGCTGATTCTGGGCCGGCCGAGCCTGAGGCCACGGG
>DAIRVB010000222.1:0-7070 GCA_036803065.1 Streptosporangiaceae bacterium | reverse complement strand
CCTGGTTGGCACGGGCCTGGTTGGCACGGGCCTGGCTTGCACGGGCATGCCACGAGCATACCAAGTAGGTCTGCTATTAGATTATCTACTAATACAACGATTCTTAGCGGGTGACTGCCTGCTTCACGAGTGTCCGGCCGAAGTCCCACATCAGGCCACTACCGCGGTGCGCGTCCTTCATGACGTCGGCGAACGCGTCGAGGAACAACGCCACCTCCGCGTCCCCGATGTTGAGCGGCGGCAGCAGCTTGATGAACTCCATGTGGTCACCGGCGACCTGGGTCAGAATCCGGTGCTGCTGGAACAGGGCGACGACCACCATCTGCGCGACCAGGCCGTGCCGCGCCGCTTGCAGCATGTTCCAGCCGGTGCGGAGCTTCAGCGAGCGCGGCTTGCCCAGCTCGAAGCCGAGCATCAGGCCGCGGCCGCGCACCTCGGCCAGCAGTTCGTACTCTCCGACCATTGCCTGGAGGCCATCTTGCAGCGCCTTCCCGGTCCGCTCGGCGTTAGCGATCAGGTCCTCGTCCTCGAGGACCGCGAGCGAGGCCAGCCCGGCGGCCATCGCGGCCGCGTTCGAGCCGAAGGTCGAGTCGTGCACGAGCACCCGGTCCATCGACGAGTACACCTTGTCGAAGATCCAGCCCTTGGCCAGGGTGCCGCCGATCGGCACGAACCCGCCGGACAGCGCCTTCGCGACGGTGACGATGTCCGGCTCGACGTCCTCGTGCTGGTAGGCGAAGAACCGGCCGGTCCGGCCGATGCCGGACTGCACCTCGTCGCAGATCAGCAGCGCGCCGTGGTCGTGCAGCAGTTTGTGCGCGGCGGCGAGGAACCCCGGCGGCGGCATCCGGACGCCCTTGCCCTGCACCGGCTCGATGATGAACGCCGCCACGTCACCCTGGCGAAGCTCGCGCTCCAGCGCCTCAAGGTCGCCCAGCGGGATGCTCGCGTCCGGCAGCAGCGGGTCGAACCCGCGCCGGAACTCCGCCGAGCCGTTGACCGACAGCGACCCGGCCGTGAGCCCGTGGTAAGCGCGGTCGCAGTAGATGACCCGCGACCGGCCCGTCGCATAGCGGGCGAACTTCAGCGCCGCCTCAACGGCCTCCGTGCCGCTGTTGCAGAAATAGGCCCGGTCCAGTCCCGGCGCCTGGGCGAGCAGCCGTTCGCCGAGGAGGCCGGGCAGCAGGGCGCAGTCGAACTGGACCAGGTCGGCGAGTTCGGCGTCGAGCACGTCGTGCAGCGCCTGGCGGACAACCGGATGGTTGCGCCCGAAGGCGAAGACACCGAACCCGCTGAGGAAATCGGCGTACCGGTTGCCGTCACGGTCCCAGAGGTAGGTGCCCTCGGCCCGGACGTACTCCTTGTCGAAGCCGATCGCGTGCAGCATGCGGGCCAGCTGCGGATTGAGGTAGCGAGCGTGCAGTTCGTATCCCTGCCCCCGCCGGTCGGCGAGGAGGCCGGGCAGGTCAAAAGTCATTACCACAGTCTGCCATGGTCACCGAGTTATCCCTCGTGCTCACGTGGCGGATGTGCCGAGGCACCATGGGGTGGTGACAGACATCGCGCCGGCGAGTGACCGCGATCTGGTGAGCTACCTTGCGTCGGTGCCGCTGGTGGATCACCACGTACACGGCGCGTTCACCGTCGATCTGAGCCGGGCTGACTTCGAGCGGTCACTCAACGAGGCATCGCCGGACCCCATCCCGGACTGGATGACGCAGTTCGACTCCCAGCTGGGGTTCGCGATCCGCAGATGGTGCGCGCCACTGCTCGGCCTGCCCGCGCATGCTCCCGCCGACGACTACTGGGCGCGGCGCGGCGAGCTGGGCGGCAGCCAGGTCACCGCGCTCTTCCTCGGTGCTGCTGGCGTCTCGGACTGGCTGCTGGACACCGGCTACGGCGCGGACAACATCCTCGGGCCGGCCGGGATGTCGGTGGCGTCCGGCGGGCGCGCGCACACGATCGTGCGGCTGGAGTCGCTCGCCGAGCAGCTGGCCACCAGTGGCGTCTCGGGCCGCGACTACGCGGAGGGATTCCGGGCCCGTCTCGCCGCGGCGGCGAAGGACGCTGCCGGGGTCAAGACGATCATCGCCTACCGCTCCGGCTTCGACATCGATCTCAGCAGGCCGGACGAGGCGGCCGTCCGGGACGCGGCCAGCCGGTGGATCGATGCCGCCCAGCCCGCCGGCGGGGGCGGGCCTGCGCGGCTGGACGATCAGGTGCTGCTGCGGTTCGGCCTGCACGCGGCGGTCGACCTGGGCCTGCCCATCCAGGTGCACACCGGTCTCGGCGACCGTGACCTGGACCTGCACAAGGTCAATCCGCTGCTGTTGCTGGACTTCCTGCGAATTCCGGAAGTGGCCGCGGTGCCGGTCGTGCTGCTGCACTGCTATCCGTACCACCGCGAAGCCGGCTACCTGGCCCAGGCATTCCATAATGTCTACTTCGATGTCGGGCTCAGCGTGAACTTCCTGGGCGCACGCAGCCTCGCTCTGGTCGCCGAGTCCTTCGAGCTGGCCCCGTTCGCGAAGCAGCTGTACTCCTCGGACGCCTGGGGCCCGCCGGAACTGCACTACCTCGGCGCGGTGCTCTGGCGCCGCGCGATGGCGGCCACGCTGGGCGGATGGGTGGACGCTGGCGACTGGTCGGCCGCCGATGCCGCCCGGGTAGCCGCGATGGTGGCCGGGGGCACCGCGCGCCGCGTCTACGGGCTGGCCTGAACTCCGCTGGGCTGATAAGGGGGCACCGGCGGCCCCGGCGGTGCGCGGCGACATACTGTTCTGCCTGGACTTTTCCAAGCCGCTGCCTTTCCGAAGGCCGACCGGATGGGACCCCGCATGGCAGAAGCTGCAGGGCACGACGCACCCGACTGGACCGAGCCCGGGCTTTTCACTGTCGCGCCCGGCGTGCACCGGATCCCGCTCCCGCTACCCAACGACGGCCTGCGGGCCGTGAATGTCTACGCCATCGAGTCGGGCGACGACCTGGTGCTGGTCGACGCGGGCTGGGCCCTGAAAGGATCAGCCGACCTGCTCGAGGCGGCGCTGGCCCGGATCGACCGCGGCCTGGCCGAGATCACCCGCTGCCTGGTCACCCACGTCCACCGCGATCACTACACCATGGCGGTGATCCTGCGCCGGCGGTTCGGCACCAAGGTCGCGCTGGGCATCGGGGACAAGCCGTCACTGGACCTGGTCGCGGATGGGCCCCGCGCGACGGCCATCGCCTACCTGGGCCGGCTCCAGCGCTACGGCGCCGAGTCGGTGGCGGAAGCGTTTGGCCGGACCGAGGGGGCGCTGCACACCGAGACAGACATCTGGGAGCAGCCCGACGAATGGCTGGACGGCCCGAGCACCGTGCGGCTGACCGGCCGTGACCTGCTCGCGGTGCCCACCCCCGGGCACACCCAGGGCCACATGGTGTTCGCCGACGTCGACCGGGCGCTGCTGTTCGCGGGGGATCATGTGCTGCCGCGTATCACTCCGTCCGTGGGGTTCGAGGCGGCCTTCGCGGAGCAGCCGCTGGGTGACTACCTTCGCTCGCTCCGGCTCATGCTTCAGATGCCCGACATGAGGCTGCTGCCCGCGCACGGCGCGGTGGCCGACAGCACCCACTCCAGGGTTGACGAGCTTCTTGCGCATCACGAGCACCGGCTGGCCGCCTGCCTCACCCGCGTGGTCGCCGGGGCAGCCACGGCTTTCGAGGCCGCACGGGGCCTGCCGTGGACCCGGCGCGGGCACCGCTTCGACGACCTCGACCCGTTCAACCAGATGATGGCCGTCTTCGAGACCGCCGTGCACCTTGACCTGCTCGCGGCCGGCGGGCGGATCCGGCGCATCGCGACAGAGCAGGGAATCAGCTACGAGCCGGTATAGTACATACATGCGCATGTATCTACTATCGCCAGCACGGGACGGCCGCGACGATGGCCCTGGCTGAGACCCGGCCACCGAATCCGCACGGCGAGGCCCTGGTAGCCGAGCTGAAATGGGTGCACGACATGATCCGCCGGGACCTGTCGACAGTGCGCCGGATGGCCGCTGATGTTGCGGCGGGCCTTCCGGCCGACGAGGTCGGCCACGCCATCCGGTCACTCGCGGCGAACGGCCCGCTCTGGCAGCTGAGGATCAATTGCCTGCAGTACTGCCGTTTCGTCCACTCCCACCACCATGCCGAGTCGGTGCTGCTCTTCCCGGAACTGCGGCGGGCGGACCCGGCCCTGAATCCGGTGGTCGACAAGCTGGAATCCGACCATGTCCACGTCTCCGGCCTGCTCGATGAGGTCGAGGCCGCGGCAGGCGACCTCAGCACCGAGGAGAGCCCCGCGGCGCGGCAACGGCTCACCCAGGCACTGGACACGCTGAGCGCGGACCTGCTGGCCCATCTGCAGTACGAGGAGGATCAGATCTCCGGCACACTGCGCACCTGGTCCGCCTGGCCACGATGGTGAATGCACCGGCCCGCACCGACGAGTACGGGTGCGCACGCGCGTGGTCGGCGCTGACCGCTGCGCACGCGCGGGTCACTGAGCGGCTGAGTTCGGAATTGACCCGGGCCTGTGGCCTGAGCATCAACGACTTCGAGTTGCTGCTCAGGCTGGACCGGGCGCCACCCCCCGGGCTCCGGCTCGCCGAGCTGAATTCGGCGGTGCGGCTGACCCAGCCATCGCTCAGCCGCGCGGTCGCCCGCCTGGAGGGGCACGGCTGGCTGCGCCGGGCTGGCGCCCCGGATGACCGGCGCGGCGTCCTGGCCAGCATCACCCCGGCCGGACGCGAGGTGCTCAGCCGCGCCGCGGCAGTCCACGCGGACGCCATCCGCGACCTGCTGCTCGACCGGCTCACACCCGGGGAACAGGACCTGCTGGCCCGGGCGCTCACCCGGGTCGCCGAGGACTGATCCGGAATCCGACTCTCTGCGAAGGAGCAGATCTCATGGCCCAGCCTCGCCTAGCACGGGCGCCCGCATTCGGCCTCAACGTGGACCCCAACACTGGGGGCCTGGCCATCGCCGCGCGGATCGTGATGGGCTTGATCACGCCTGACGACCGCGGCCCGTTCGAGGGCCCCGCCGAGCGCTGGGTCGAGACCCTGACCAGCCTGTATACCGAGTCGCAGATGAACACGTTCATGTTCTGGCCGGCCGGCGACCGGGAACGGCAGTCCCAGATATTCGCCCAGGAGGTCGTCCCTGCCGTCCGGGAGGCGCTGAGCGGGGGCGGCTGACTGAGCCGGGATCCCGGGCCTCGGTAGGGTGGCCTGGTGGAATATCGCACGCTTGGCGCTTCGGGTCTCAGGGTTTCCGTGCTCACCATGGGCACCATGACGTTCGGCGGCCAGGGAGGATTCGCGAACGTCGGCTCGACCGGCGTGGACGAGGCACGCCGGCAGGTGGACTTGTGCCTCGAAGCCGGCGTCAACCTCATTGACACCGCCGACGTGTACTCGGACGGGCTGTCCGAGGAGATCCTGGGGCAGGTGCTGCACGGCCGCCGCGACGAGGTGCTGGTGGCCACCAAGGTGCGGATGGCGATGGGCCCCGGGCCGAACGACGCCGGGCTCTCGCGGCATCACATCCTCTCCGGCTGCGAGGCGAGCCTGCGCAGGCTCGGCACCGACCACATCGACCTGTACCAGGTGCACGAGTGGGACGGGGAGACTCCGCTCGAAGAAACCCTCGAAGCACTGGACCTGCTCGTCCAGGCGGGCAAGGTCCGCTACGTCGGTGCCTCCAACTACGCCGGCTGGCAGCTGATGAAGGCACTCGGCACGGCTGAGCGCACCGGCCTGCCACGGTTCGCCAGCGAGCAGATCTACTACTCCCTGCAGGCCCGCGACGCGGAGTACGAGCTGATCCCGGCCGCTGTCGACCAGGGCCTGGGCGTGCTGGTCTGGAGCCCGCTGGCGGGCGGCCTGCTGTCCGGCAAATACCGCCGTGACCAGCGGCCCTCAGCCGGTTCCCGGCAGCTGACCGACTGGAACGAGCCACCGGTCTACGACCAGGAGATGCTCTACGACACCGTGGAGGTGCTGCTCGCCATCGGCGCGCGCCGCGGCGTCTCCGCCGCCCAGGTCGCGCTCGCGTACCTGATCGGCAAGCCCGCGGTCACCTCCGTGGTCATCGGGGCCCGGACCACCGAGCAGCTGACCGACAACCTGGCCGCCGCCGACCTCGTCCTCAGCCCGGAGGAGCGGGATCAGCTGGACAAGGCCAGCGCACCCCCGCTGATCTACCCGTACTGGCACCAGGCCAAGACCGCCCGCGACCGGCTCTCGCCCGCCGACCTGACCCTGCTCGGCCCGCACCTGTAGGTCACTGGGCGGTGACCGGTGCCCGGAGGCAGGCGTGCGCGACGCTGCCGAGCAGGGTTCGCTGCTGGTCGGGCGGCAGGCCGCTGTTGTAGGAGGCGCCGGACTGGATCGCGCCGATGGCGGCGTGCACCATCGCCCGGGCCTGCCCGTCAGTGAGCTCGGGGCGCAGCCCGGCCAGTACGTGCACCCACTCCTCGACGTAGTGCCGCTGCAGCCGGCGCAGACGGCGGCGATCGGCTTCAGGGAGCGTGTGGACCTCACGCTGGTACAAGCGCACCAGGTACCGGTCGTCCACCGCGAAGGCGACCTGGTCGGCCACCAGGGCCGCCAGCACCTGGGCGTCTTCCCGGCCGCTTGCCACGACGCTCGCGGTGTTGTCCAGCAGGCGGTCCATCACCTGATCGAGCAACGCGACCAGGATCGCCGACTTGCTGGTGAAGTGACGGTAGATGCCGGAGCCGACGATTCCGGCGGCCGCGCCGATGTCCGCCAGGCTCACCGCGTGGTAGCCACGGCGGGCAATCAACTCGACCGCCGCCTGCAGGATCTTGTCCCGGCGTCCGGGATCGCGGACCCGGACGCCGGCCGCCTCACTCACGGGCCTCCTCGGGCAGCAACGCGACGGGGATGTCGATGTACCGGGAACGCAGGTACTCACCGAGCCCCTTGGCCTGCGGATCGGGCCGGGTCGCTGCGGCCACGCCCTCGCCGAGCAGGCCCACGACCACGAAGTTCAGCGCGTGCAGGTTCGCCAGTTCGTAC
>DAIRVB010000221.1:0-7078 GCA_036803065.1 Streptosporangiaceae bacterium | reverse complement strand
CTTCCTCCACCCGGATCAACGACCGTCCCGCGGATCTCCGGGCCCGCGGGACTCCCCTAGTATGCTGGCCGGCCGTCTCACCGCGCACCGAGGGGGAATACCGTGGGCGGGCACCACACTGACCAGAGGGGCCGCCGTGCACATCGTGATCATGGGATGCGGGCGAGTCGGATCCACACTCGCGCACATCCTCGAGGACCAAGGCCATTCGGTCGCGGTCATCGATCAGGACCGGGAGGCGTTTCGCAAACTGCGTCCTTCATTCAAGGGCCGGAAGGTAAGCGGGATCGGCTTCGACCAGAACGTCCTGATCCAGGCCGGGATCGAGGAAGCGGACGCGTTCGCGTCGGTCAGCAGTGGTGACAACTCGAACGTGATCGCCGCCCGGGTGGCCCGCGAGTCTTTCGGGGTGCGCCGGGTCGTGGCCCGGATCTACGACCCCCGGCGCGCCGAGGTCTACCAGCGGCTGGGCATCCCGACCGTGGCCACCGTCCGATGGACCGCCGACCAGATGCTGCGGAGGATCCTGCCGGAGGGCACCGAGCCCCTGTGGCGGGATCCGACCGGCGCCGTGGTGCTGGCCGAGGTCGCGTACTCCGGGGACTGGGTCGGCGAGAAGACCAGCGCCCTGGAGGATGCGGCCCGTACCCGGATCGCCTTCCTGGGCCGGCTCGGCGAGGCCGTGCTGCCCGGGCCGGGAACGGTTGTGCAGGAGGGTGACGTGCTGCACGTGATCGCCCTGGAAACTGACCTGAAGCGGATAGAGGCGGTGTTCGCCTCGATCACGCCGGGCGGGCGGCCGGCGGGAAAGAGGGGCACCTGATGCGTGTCGCGATCGCCGGGGCGGGATCGGTCGGCCGCTCCATCGCCGCCGAACTGCTCGAGAACGGCCATGAGGTGCTGCTGATCGACAAGAACCCCAAGTCCATCAAGGTGGAAAGCGTTCCGCGGGCGGAGTGGCTGCTCGCTGACGCGTGCGAGATCACCGCGCTCGACGACGCGGCGCTGGAACGCTGCAACGTGGTGATCGCGGCGACCGGGGACGACAAGGCCAACCTCGTGGTCTCGCTGCTCGCCAAGACCGAGTACGGGGTGCCCCGGGTGGTGGCGCGTATCAACCACCCGAACAACGAATGGCTCTTCAACGAGTCGTGGGGGGTGGATGTGGCGGTCTCCACGCCCCGTCTGCTCTCGGCCCTGGTCGAGGAGGCGGTCAGCGTCGGCGACCTCGTCAGGCTCATGACGTTCCGGCAGAGTGAGGCAACTCTTGTCGAGCTGACCATGCCAGACGGCGCGCCGCTCGTCGGCCAGCGGATCGGGGACATCGACTGGCCCGCTGACACGGCCCTGGTTGCCATCCTCCGGGACGGCCGGGTGATCGTGCCGCAGCGTGACGATCCGCTGGAGACCGGCGACGAACTGCTGTTCGTGACCAGCGAGGATGTCGAGGATCAGCTCGCCAGGCTGCTCGGCGGGCACGAGCACCCCAGCCATCACGAACACCCTGGCCATCAGGACGCGTGACGGCTCCGGGAGGGTCCCGGTGATCAGCGGGTGATCAGCGGGTCTCGGTAATCTCGGGGCCGCGCTCGAACGGGTCCGGGAGGGACCGGTTCCCGTCCGCCTCGGCCATCTCCGCCTCCATGGCCTGCCTCGCCTGCTCGGGCAGTTGGATTTCGAGCAGGTCCCTGGGCGGTGCGGGATGCTCGCCGCGAACCACCACAATGCCCGCGAATACGTCCTCAAGGGGATCGGCGGCCGACCGGTGGTGCGCCGCTGGGCCGGTGATGACCCCGCGCAGGAACCAGCGGGGGCCGTCGATACCGAGAAAGCGGATCGGCTGCAGCCCACCTGGCTGCGCCACCTGTCCAGCGTCCGTCGCCTGGACCCTGGCCCTGAGCTCGACGCCGAACCTGCCCTCCGCCTCATCGCTTGAGCCCCCGGCCTCGGTGACCGCGGCGGCGATCTCGCGCCGCACGTCATTCCAGAGGCCGCCGCTCTTGGGCGCGGCGAACGCCTGCAACTGGAGGGAACTCCCCCCGCGCAGGACGGTGATCAGCGGCCCCTGGTCCTCGGCGAGGTTCAGCTGGATCTCGAAGCCCTCGCTCACCGGTACTTGCAGGCTGCCGAAGTCGATCCGCTCCTGCGGCGGGAATTCCTCCTCCGCGTCCCACGGGCCCGCGAGTTCCGGGCTGGTCAGCGCAGGTTTCTGGTCGGCCAGCACGGGCTCCTCGTCGGCCGGCATAGGTTCCTGGTCGGCCAGCACGGGCTCCTCGTCGGCTAGCACGAGGTCCTGATCGGCGAGGTCCCGCTCATCGGGAGTACCGTCCGCCTTCGATCCGAGTTGATCCGCACGCTCACGGCGACGCCGACGGAACACTGCGGCCCTCCCTGTTTCCTCGCTGGCTGCCCTCACCACTGGCTGCTGCGGCGTGTCCCCCGGTGGACCCGAAGCCGCCGTCACCTCTCGACGACCCTGGCAGCGTGTCGACCTCGTGGAACACCGGCAGTGCCACACGCTGGATGACAAGCTGGGCGATCCGGTCGCCGCGCTGGAAGCTGACTGACTCCGCGGTGTCGGTGTTGAGCAGGGTCACCCTGATCTCGCCACGGTACCCCGCATCCACGGTTCCCGGCGCATTCACGATCGTCACCCCGTGCCGCGCGGCCAGGCCCGACCGGGGATGCACGAACGCGGCGTAACCGTCCGGCAGCGCGATCGCTACCCCGGTGGGAACAACAGCACGCTGGCCGGGGGCGAGTTCCACGTCGACAGCCGTGACGAGATCTGCCCCTGCGTCACCCGGATGGGCGCGGGCTGGCAGCGGCAGGCCCGGATCCAGGCGCTTGATCAGGACGGGGACCTCGTCAGCGGCGGGGTTCACTGGCGGCATGGGTCACCGCCGCCCAGATGCTGGTTCACGCACGTGACCTTACCGGCCCCGTGACCTATGGGCGCTGCGGCCCTGCACCGGTATGGACGGTGCCCCGGGATTCTTCCGCGTCCGGCCCCACCGGCGGGGGGGTCTCGCGGCCCTGCAGGTAGGGCCAGGCGCGGACGAGCGCTGCGGCCGTAGGGACCGCCACCACCGCGCCCGGGATGCCTGCCACTACGCCGCCCACGGCCAGCACCAGGATGATGGCGAGCGGATGCAGCCGCACCATGTGGCCGACCACGATCGGCTGGAGCAGGTGGCTCTCCAGCTGGTTTTCCAGGATGAAGATGATCACAAGCACCAGCGCCGCGATCCATCCCTTGGTGCCGAGGGTGACCGCCACCGCCAGCGCGCCCGCGACCAGGATCCCGATGAGGGGCACGAACGCGGCCAGGAAAACCAGGATGACCAGCGGCACGAGAAGAGGGATGCCGAGCACCCACAGGGCCAGCCCGATGACCACGGCGTGAATCGCCGCGACGGCGATCGTCCCGCGCACGTAGAACACGAGCGCCTGCCAGGCGGCGAATCCCGCGTTGTTCGCGCGCCGCTTCCCCTCCGGGCTGAAGAAGCCCACCAGCCACGCCCAGATCCGGTCGCCGTCCTTGAGGAAGAAGAATGTGACGAACAGCATCAGGACCGTGCCGGCCAGGATCTCCAGGACGATCTTGCCGCCGGTCACCACGGTGCCCGCGACGGCCGACTGGTGCTGCTTGAGGAGCGCGAGCGCCCGGTTGGAAAGATTGTTGAGGCCGGCCTGCCGCAGGTGGAGCGGCGGCCCGGCCAGCCACGACTGCAGCTCACGCACGGTGTGCTTCAGCTCATTGACCAGGGTCGGGTAGTCGGCCGAGGTCCGGGTGGCGGCGAGGAAGCCCGCACCGGCCAGCACCGCGACGGCCGCCAGCAGCGTGCACCACGTCGCGGCGAGGTTGGGCAGCCCGAGCCTGCGCAGCCGCATGAGCAGCGGCTGCAGCAGCGCGCTGAGCAGCAGCGCCGCGACGCAGGGCAGGACCACCAGGCGCAGCACACTGGCCGCCCGGAACGCCAGGTAGATGACGAGGACGACAAGCAGCAGGCGCCATGACCAGCCGGCCGCCCGCTGCAGCCAGCCGGGTACCTGAGCACCTGCCGCAGGCGTCGCGACCGGCCATCCGCGTGCATCCGGTTCGGTGGAGTCAGCGGCGGCTGGGTTTCCGTTGGGCTGAAGTGTGGAGTCCGGTCCGGCGTGCCCCCCCTGTGGTGTGGCCGGAGCAGCCTCGCTCTGGGAGCCGTTTCCAGGCCCGGCTGCCGCGCCCGGTAGACCCGCCTGGCTTTGCGCACCGCGGGTGCCGCGCCACATCCGTCGCCCAGTCATATCCTCACGCAACCAACTACGGTGGACCCCATGCGTGTTTACCACGAACGGCTGCGCGTGCCGGCCACCTGGTGGGTGGCGGGGCTGGTAACTGCCATCATGCTCGGCACCGCGTTCATCGCCCAGTTCAGCTGGCAGATCGCGGCCGTTGTGTACCTGGGTCTCGGCGGGATCTGGGCGGCGGCTGTGCTCATATGGGGCTGGACCAGCGTCGATGTCCGCGATGCGGAACTGCGGGCGGGCGGCGCGGCGCTACCGCTGACTGCGGTCGGCCAGGTTGCCGCGCTGGACGCGGCGCAGACCCGTGCGATGCGTGGTCCCCGGGCGGATCCGGCGGCTTTCCTGCTGGCCCGGCCGTACCTTCCGCGCGCGGTGTACATCGAGGTCACTGACCAGACGCAGGGCAAGCCGTACTGGCTGATCGGCACGAGGCGGCCGGATGAGCTGGCGGCGGCGATCGAGGCGCGGCGCGGTGCCGCCCGCGCCGGTGGCACACCCGTGGGATGATCGCCCGTGAGATGAACAATCGCCCGTGAGATGAACAACGGACGCGCGGCACCGGCGCCAAGCGGACCGGGCATCAGGGAGGATCGCATGTCAGACAAGCGCGGGGATGGCGTCAGCAAGGCGATCGGCGCCGTGGCGGCCTTCGCCTCGGCCTTCGTCGCACGCAAGGTCATCACCTTGGGCTGGAAGCGCCTCACCGGCAAGGAGCCGCCCAGTGACCCGCAGGACCCGTTGGTGGGAACCGGCGAGGCCCTCGGGTACGCCATCGTGATGGGCGTGGTCATGGGCGCGGCCCGGGTGCTCGCCATCCGTGCGGCGACCGGCCTGATCCGGCACTCCCCCGTCGAGCCCACGGAATGACGCGACGTACCGGGCGGTGAGCCGATCCTTACACCAGGTGGGGATGCCTGCGCGGCCAACCCGTGCCAGACTCTGTGCCGTGTCTGAACACGATCGCTCCCGTCTTTCCTACAAGTTCGGCTATGCCCTACGGCATCCCGGGCGGGTCATCCCCTATGCCCGGCGGCGCAGCCGCGACGCCTGGATCGGCATGAAGGCTGGCGACCACGTCAGTTATTACCGTGCCGTGATGAAGTCGGACACGGCTCGCAGCCGCGAGGCTGCCGTCGGCAGCAAAACCCACGAGTCGTGGCTCGAGATCGGCCAGATGCAGTTCGACTACCTGGTCAAGCACGGGCTGCAGCCGGGTGACAAGATGCTGGAGATCGGCTGCGGCAACCTGCGCGCCGGGCGGCTTTTCATCGAATACCTCGACCCCGGGAACTACTACGGCCTCGACATCTCGCCGGACATCCTGCTCGCGGCCCATGCCACCATCGAGGAATTCGCCCTGCAGTCCAAGCTCCCGCACCTGACCCTCGTCCGGGATCTGAAGCTGGAGTTCCTGCCCTCGGACCAGTTCACCGTGGTGCACGCGCACAGCGTCTTCTCCCATTCGCCGATCGAGGTGATCGACGAGTGCCTGGCCCATGTGGGCCGGGTGATGAGGCGTGACGGGGTCTTCGACTTCACTTTTGACCGGACGGAGGGGGTGGAGCACCAGGTGTTGCGCGAGGACTTCTACTACCGGACGGAGACCTTGATCGCCCTGGCGGACAAGAACGGCCTCGACGCGGAGTTCATGGACGACTGGGAGGAACTCCCGCACAAGCAGTCGAAGATTCGGGTCACCCGCCGATCCTGACGCGGGCCGGAGCCGAGGACTGATGGCAGCATCCTGGAACAGCCTGCAGATTGCGACCCTGGCGGTGTCGGCGCTCACGCCATTGACCGTTGCGGGGCTCGGTTACTTCGTCGCGCGGACCGGGCGTCGGCTGGAGCAGCTCCGGTGGGCCAACCAGACCGTGGTTGTCCGCCGGCTGGAAGTATTCGCCGGGGTTGCGCCTCAACTCAACCAGCTGCTGTGCTTCGGCACCTTCGTCGGCCGCTGGAAGGAGATCCAGCCCCGCGAGGCGATCGGGCTGAAGCGGAACCTTGACGAGGCGATGTAGTCCAACCGGGTGCTGTTCTCGGACTCGCTGTTCGCCGCCTACCGGGAGTTCATGGACACCATGTTCGCCATGTTCGCCACCACCGAGGCCGACGCCCACCTGCGGGCGCCGATCGACAGCCAGTGGGGTGACCGGCGGAACATGAGCTGGTGGCAGGACTCCATGACGAGCCTGTTCAGCCCCGACAAGCTGGTCAGCACCGATGAGATCCAGGTTGCTTACGATCGGCTGGCCGACCGCTTCCGGGTCGACCTCTACGTGACCCACGGCACGCAGCCGATCCTCACCACCTAGCTCCAGCGTTGCTGGCCGGCGTTGCTGGCCGGCGTTGCTGGCCGGCGTTGCTGGCCGGGCGCGCCGGTGTCAGATTAAGATACATCGCGATACCGCAAGGAGGGCAGTCATGCAGCCACCGAGGCGCGACGTAGAACCACAGAACCCCGGGCAGGCCGCAGTGCCGGAGATCCAGGCTTCAGATCCTGGGACCCGGGCTTCCGACAATGCGATCCGGGCTTCCGATCTGGAGCGTGACACGGCCACGCACCGGCTGCAGGCAGCGTTTGCCGAAGGCCGCCTCGACGACGCGGAGTTCGATGAGCGCATGCGGGCAGCTCTGACCGCACGCACCCGGGGCCAATTGGAGCAGGTGCTCACCGACCTGCCCGACTCTCTCCCCGGCACCCCGGCCAGGTCGGTGACGGCTGCGGTGGGTCGGCCGCCGGGCCGATTCGCGATCACGTTCAAGAGCTCGATCCGGCGGGCCGGCCGGT
>DAIRVB010000220.1:5803-7085 GCA_036803065.1 Streptosporangiaceae bacterium | reverse complement strand
GCTCGTCAGCGAACAGCCGTAGCGAGACCGCTTCGGTCAGCTCCAGAGCCGGGAAATAGATTCCGCCCAGGGCAGTCGCCAGCGCCTGAAGGAGATAACTCTTGCCCTGCCGGCGCCGCCCGCTCACCACGCCCAGCGTGGCGCCAGGACGGGCATCGGCGGCGAAGGAGACGAGCCCTTTCCACTCGGAGTCCCGGTCGAACAGGTGGGCCGGCTTAGGCGTCGCCCCGCCCGTCGAAGTGTGCATGACCGAAGTATAGTTGACCGAAGCATACTTCGAAATATTTATGGGGGCTGACCGGGGTTGTCGCCGTAGGACAGAGCGGGATCCGCCGCCCGCAACGCCGTTTGCGCGTCAGCGGCCAGCCGCCGGAACGTCACCCGCCAGCGAGTCCGCTCCTTCGGCGACACCCGGCGGTTCCCCGGCGATATAGGCACCCGCCCGCGCCAATTCGGCGAACTCGCGGACCTCGTACAGCACCAGGCCGGGGTTCGCGGGCTCGGCCGCGGCCCGCTCGCGGCGCTGTTCCTCACCGGGGTCGAGCTCGCTTTCGATGCGCTCGCGCATGGCCGCGGACCCTCGCCAGTACAGGTTCCACAGCGCCAGGGCCGACGTCGGCGAGCACGCACCACCCTTGGCCGCAACGGCCCTGACCAGGGGCGCTACCGCCGCCGGGGTCAGGCCCAGGACCCGGGCGATCTGTTTGGGAGAACGGCCCTGCCGGCGCAGGGCCCGTATCTGTTCCATCATTTCGTCGCTCGCCACGAAGCCATCCTCGCCGTTCTTGCCGCCGCGCGCTGATTGCATCCACCGATCGTCAGCGACGAGATGTTCCGCCAGGCTCAGCAACTCCTCACCGCCAGGAATGCCCGCCAGGTGATCCGCCGCCCCGCAGCAGTAAGCGCCCTGCGCCCTGCACAGTCTGCTGTTCTGCGGGATCTGCAACCGGCGCGGGCAAGGCGGCTGGAACAACGGCCCCTCCCAGGAAAGAACGGGGGCGCAGCCATGCACTTCCTGATCTGCGGCCGGACCCGCTACCGGCGGGACCGCACGGCACGCGAACCCAGCAGGCTCCGGCACCGGGCGGCCGGTGAGGCTCCTGACCGGTGGCGGCTGGTACTTCCTGGTGTCTCGTCCGGGGCCGGGCTTGGCCCGGTGTCAGTGACTGCGGTGGTCCCTGGCGCCGGGGCGCCGCGTGGCGGTCTTCCGGGCGGCACGCAGCCGGGGCGGCGCCCCGGACGGCACCGGGAACGCCTCGTCCAGGCCGACGGAGAACACGCC
>DAIRVB010000220.1:0-5703 GCA_036803065.1 Streptosporangiaceae bacterium | reverse complement strand
GCGGCGCCCCGGACGGCACCGGGAACGCCTCGTCCAGGCCGACGGAGAACACGCCGCTGGCCACGCCGCGGGTCGAGGTCACCGCCGAGCCCGAGCGTCAGCTCCGCCTGCTCCACCCGGATCCCGGCACCCGGCCGGGCACGGATGACCGGCGTCGCCGCTGGCCGGGTCATGGCCGCCCGCATCGTCTGCCAGGGCACCGGGTTGATCGCCGGTTCAATCCAGCAGGCCGCTCCACTCGGGCATGAGGTCGAGGAGTTCGACGGCGGGTAGCTCGATGCCGAGCTTCGCGCAGTCGCTCACCACACCTGATGCGCGCTCGGCCGCGTAGTCCGGGGAGTACTCCAGCAGTGTCTCGGAGTTGCCGTGGCGGCTGTTGTAGAGGCCGAGCAGGATTCCCACCGCAAGTTCGACGGCTGCGGAGCGAATGCCGAGGTGAGCCCGGCGCTGAAGGTCGTCGAGGAAGGGTTGCAGGGCCTCGTCCAGGATCTCGTCGGCGGCCTCGGCCGGATGGACGTAACCGCGGCCTGGCCGATGGCCGGCCCGGGTGTTCAGCTCCTCGATGTCCAGGCCCTGCAGGGCGCCCTCGACATCGTCGGCGACAGCCGACCGGCCGGCGTCTGTCATGAGCTGGACGGCGTAGGCTTCGGCCCGTTCACGCAGGTCCGGCCGGGCAGCGAGCAGTTCGTCGAGCACGGTGGCTTTCTCGGCCGCGGACAGGGTGTCCAGCGTCGGCTTCTTATCGCTCACATGTGTTCCCTCTGGGCCGCTCGCTCCTGAATTTCGCCGGACTGACGCCCGAGCGCGGACAGGCAGGACGCGCGCAACGGGCGCAGCTGCCCACGGGCCGAATCCGGGTCACCGGTGCGCAACGCCAGTTCCAGCCCGGTGGTCAGCCATTCCAGGGCCTCGGTCCGGTCCGTGGTCCCCTCGGTGCGCTCCTCCAGCGCCGCCACCGTCGGCCGCCGCGGACGTCGGGATTCCTTCTTCGTCGTTCGATGACGGAACGGGAGCGACATGCGCACTACCGTAGCGAGCTGAGCCTTGCGGCTGGCCCATTCGCGCCGCGCGCGGCGCTTACGGACAGCCCAGCCGGGCGTCGATGGCTGCCGCGCTCGCCTCCGGGTCAAGGCCCGCGATAGTGACATGCAGGTCCGCCCGCTCATGCGACCGCTTGAAATAGGAGATGTCCGCCTTGATCTCCTTCAGCTGGAGGATCCGCTCCTCGTCGGTGAGGTGCTTGTCGATGCGTCGCGAGTCGATGTCGTAGAAGGTGATCCGCTCCAGAATGTGCTCTGGCGTGTCGTGGATGGCCACGGTCACGCCGGCCACGCGCCGGACGACCGGGAGGAAGGCGTCTCGCAGGCCGCTGGGCGGCAGCGCGATCACGCAGTCGGAGTTGGCCGTCGCGATACGCTCCAGCACTACGGCGCATTCCTTCCGGTAGGAGTAACCAGTAAGGAACCGGGCCTGAAGCCGCTCGATGGATGTCCCGAAGTGCCGTTCGATCTCATCGTCGAGGTCGAAGAAGGGCCAGCCCCGCCGGTCAGCGAGGATCCTGCCGATCGTCGTGGTACCCACGCAGCTCACGCCGACAAGGCTGACCCGCAACTCAGGCTCCTTCCTCAGCACCGCCATGGCTCGCGTCTGTCGTGAGCGGGCCGGTCAGCCGCCCCTGGGGGAGTTCCGGGCCGAGGCAGCCTTCATCGAGGCCGCCCGTGCGGCTTTTGCGATCTTCTTGTCCGGGTGCAGCTTCCCGGCTGTCACCAGCGCCTGCGCGGCGATGAGGTGGCGGGAGCGCCACATCTGCTCGAAGAGAACAGTCTCCGAACCCGGCGCGGCCGCCCGCCGGACCGCCGCGGCCACGCCGTCAGGACCGCCGGTCGCGTAGCCGGCCACGATGGTCTGCGATGCCATGACCACGGCGTCGCATTCGGATGGCTCGAGGCCAGGCAGCGGGTCGTGCTGCGCATCGCGCCCGGCCCGCCGGTTCAGTTCCGCAATGGCGTAGGGCCGGATTGCGGGCAGCGACATCGCTGAGAGCCAGGCGGCCTCGGTGTCCCCCTCAATGCCAGCCGCGATCTGGACGCTGGTCGTCAGGTACGCGGCATCCTCTTCCGCCGCCGCTTCCAGCAGCGCGGTCACCGCCCCGGCTGGTTCCCGTGCCGCGAGCCAGGCGTGCAGTTCCTGCTCGAACGCCTCGCCTGACATGCCGAGCCGGCAGATGATGAGCTGGATCGGCGTCAGCGCCGCGGACGCCGGCAGCACCTCTGCCTTGGCTCCCACTTGGCAGATGACCGCCCGCGCGCCCAGCGGGGTGAGCGAGACCGCGGGGCCGTCAATGGTGACCACGCCGTACTCGGCGGCCAGCCGCAGGAACGCCGCAGTGGGGTCACCGTGCCTGGCCGTCCACGCCGACCACCGCAGGCGGCCGGAGGAGGGCGTCATCCCTTCGGTGGCCCCCTCGCCGATTTCTGCCGAGAGAATCTCCACGGTTGCGGTGCCGTGCTGCTCGAGAAGCTTGAGGACCGGATAGTTTCCGGTGCCGGCGAAGTCCAGCGGTGCCGGATCGGCCCCCGGGGGCAGCGCATCCTCCACGCCGTGCGCGAACAGGGCATCGAGCCCGCGGCACCAGTCGGCGATGATCTCCGCGTCTGTGCGCTCCGCGGCGTCGCAGAGCGCTGCGGCCCGGTGTATCAGCTCGTGGTCTTCGCTCACGTGCAGGTATCCGGCGTGGTAGGCGACCTCATAGATCCAGCGCAGCCTGCTGGTCGTCTCGTCGGTTATCGCATCGCCGCGCGCGACGAGGCCCAGTGTTACGGCCGCGTCCTGCTGCGCGTGTGCCGAACGCCAGCCGGATTCTGCGTCCATGGGGCCATCCCCGAACCAGGCGGCCAGCCGTCGCCCCGCCTGGAGCGGCACGGACGCCCGCGCCGCCGCGGCGAGTTCCTCTTCGGTCGCATTCCGCACGGGGATGATCGCGGGGAAAGCCAGACGACGGCTCATCTCTGCCTCTCGGGAAGCACGATCACGAGTCAACAGTGCCACCAGTCACGGTAGCGCGGGGCAGATAGTATCGCCGCCCGGCGATGCCGTCCTGCTCGATGCGTGGTTCGCGGGATTCAGCTCGTGCCATGTCAAGAGAAGAATCACCGTCCGGACCGTGTCCGCCAAGAGTGAGGATGCGTAAGAGCGCCGCGATTAGCCGGGCGGTTAGCGTCCTGCCCCTTGAGCCGTTCACTTTCCGAGGCCGGAGCTGAGCGTGGACCGCCGCTCCTCGAGCGCGGCCAGCTCGGCCCGGAGGCGCCTGATCTCGCGGTTGACGCGCGTCAGCTCGGCGCTGGCCTGCTGTTCGTTGACGTACCGGTCGCCGCGGGAGGTCCTGGCGAGGGCCTCGACCTCGCGGCGGAGCAGTCTCAGCCACGGGTTCCCGTGCATCGCGGCCCGGCGGTAGTGCAGCGTGCCCGCGTCGATCGCGTCGTAGATCTCATCCTGGGTCAGCCCGAACTCCTGGCGGGCGGTCTTGTCGCTCAGCGTTGCGCCCTTGCGCTGCCATTCGTCATCCGGATAGTTCATGTCCGATCCTCGTGGCGGCCGCCGCGGAGTCTGGCCGGGCGGAGTTCCAGCCGCCCGGGTCATGGTAAGTCCGCTGCCGCTGCCCGGCTGCACATTCCCAGCCTCAGTCCTGCCAGAAATGCAGAACGCCGCGCCCAGCCAGTCATGCATGCCGGCGAGGCCGAGCCCAGCGGGGCGCCGCGTTCGGGCTTGCGGCTCTGGCTGCGCGAGGCTGGGGTCCGGGTCGGTGCCGATGGCACGCTGACCGGGTCCGCCAGCCCGGCACCGTCGCCTGCCGGTACGGGCAAGCCTCCCGGAATGGACGAGGAGGAGCATGGCAGCGGCGGGCGGGGCGCGGGGGGAAGAGCCCGCCGCGCCTGCCTCTGGCGACTTGCCGCCCGCGCCGGCGGCCGTCAGCGGGGCACCGGTCCAGACCCTCAACGAGCTGGCTCAGGCCGGGTACGTCACCGACCTGGCGTGGCAGAGCGCGGCCAAGGGGAACGCGCCAGCGGTTACCTTGGCCGCATGCCGCCTCGTCCAGCGCGCCGCCAGCTAGGCCTGTTCGATAACCCAGTCGGCGTATTCAGCCTGGAAGAGCTCGCCGAGACCGTACGCGCGCTGGAGCGCGAGCGGCCCGGCCGGACCGTGGACGAGCTTTCCCGGGCCGTGTTCGCCGAGCTGGCCATGAAGCGGACGCGGCGCGCCACCGAGCTCGTCGCCGAGGCCATCCGGGTGGCCCGGGCACGAGAGCCACGCGCCGAGATCACCGGCTCGCGGTGGCAGGCCAGCACGTCCGAGGTCAGGGACTGGGCGCTCAGCGCAGGGTTCGAGCCCGGCAGCGATGGCAGCATCCCGGAGCAGGCGATCGCGGCATACAACCAGACACATCCCGAGCGCCCGTACTAAACCGCACCCACGCCCGAGTGCAGCCGCCGGTTGCCGGATCAGATTGCTGGATCCGGAGAGCATGCTCGTCGGCATGAGCCGGAAACCACACCGAGAGCATGGCGGCACATGGGCTCAAGGCGCGAAGCAGGGCGCAGCGCAGGCGCAAGCGGTAGCCCGGGGCTCAGGTGTGGACCGCCCCGGGGATCTTGGAGGCTCTGATCCCTGGGGAGATACGGAGTCATTCCTGCACAGCGGGAATAGGCCGGCACGGGCGCAAGCCCGGCCCGTGTCGGCGGTAGGGGGTTACGCTGCTTCTGTTGTGGTGACTGTCAGGGTGTGGTCGCCGAAGCTGGCGATGAGGTCGAGCCGTCCGCCGAGTGCGTCGATGTAGCGGGCGACGGCGTCGATGGTGGCCAGTTCGCCGCGTTCAATCTGGGATACCCGGCCGGGGGTGACGCCCATGGTCTGGGCGACCTGGGCCTGGGTGAGTCCGTGCCGCTTGCGTTCCCCGGCGAGCCGCTGGCCGCTTTGGCGGGCCATCGCCGCCTTGCGGCGCCGCTCGGCTTCCTCCTGGCCACCGGCGCGCTCGATGTATGCGGCGCGGTCCCATGTGGTGTAGCTGCTCATCGCCCGGTCTCCTCTTCCGCCCGTTCTTTCAGGTAGATCTCATAGAGCTGTTCGGCGTGCGGGATCGCCTCGGCATACCACCGGTTCCACTTGCCGGATTTGTCGCCGGCGACCAGGAGGATCGCTGAACGCCACGGGCCGGAGACGAACAGGATGCGGATCTCGCTGGTGCCGCTGGAACCAGGGCGCAGCCCCTGTAAGTTCTTGATCTTCGAGGCGGTGATGGTGCCGGCGAGCGGACGCCCGAGAGGGGGTCCCGAGCGGCTCAGCATGTAGATCGCGCCGTCGGCCAGGCCGGCGCTGACCAGGAGCAGGACCACCTCCGGGTCACCTCGCTCGACCCGTAGCCGGACCGGGACGCCTGCACCGTATGGGCATGCCGGGCCGGCAGAACTCGCCGAGCATCACCCTGGCCGTGGCTGCGGTCCTGGCGTCGGTGCCGTCTGGAAGAACATAGACGACATCGAGCATGGCATTCCGCTGCCGTGCCTGCGACGCTGCCCGCTGCAACGCTGCGGCCGAGCCGGAGCCGTCCACGCCGACGACGACGCGGCGGCAATCCGGAGGCTCATGCAGCGAACGCTGACCAAGACGGCTGGCCGCCCGCTGCTGCAATGCTGCACTGCTGCAGGA